>JACQRQ010000254.1 GCA_016206405.1 Elusimicrobiota bacterium
ACTTTACCACTCTACCACTTGTTGTCTCGCGCCACTCTACCACTATATCACTCTACCACTTTTTACTCCTACCACTATATCCCTAATAACTGCCCCCACGAGGAATCGAACCTCGATTACCAGCTTAGAAGGCTGGTGCTTTATCCATTAAGCTATGGGGGCGGCCACCACAAATTATAGTAAAAACGGGGCGCCTCAATCCCGCCCAGCCGGTTTGCGCAAGAGTTTCGCGGAAAATTTAACATTTTAGATATTGACATTTCTTGGCCGCCTGTTAGGATTATATGACCGGAGCCGTCATGAGCTCCGCGAAAACATTATGTCTTGGGATCCCAAAGAGATAGACGAGCAGATGAACGCGGCGTGGGGGCGTCTGATGGGAAGCCCGCCGGAATCTGAGATTTCCGGCGGCTCGGCCGGGCGCGGTCAGCCGCTCCAGTTGGCGATGCAGATGGTTCGCAGGCGGCACGACCGCGAAATCGCCGAAATGCAGGAACTGCTTGAGTCCAGCGAACAGGTCATCTTGGACTTGCGGCTGCGCCTTAAGAGCGCGGAGGAAGCCGCCGAAGTCATGCGCGCGTCTTTCGCGCAAGCCCAGGAGGAAATTTTAAACAACGAGATGGAGTATAAGGCGCGCATTGAAGAGGCTCAGAAGGCTCTGGCCCTTCAAAACGAAAGCCACCTGCAGGAAAGCGCCGGCGCGCATTTTAAATTTGAGCAGATCAAGAAGCAATTGGCCAAAGAGCAGGAAAAGCTTCAGGAAGAGATGCAGCGGCACAAGTCCCTTCAGGAATCCTGGAGCCGGCGGGAAGAAAAACTGCAAAGGCAAACGGCGGAGCTCCGCGACGGCTTGGAAAAACTGGAAGTTGAATCTGAAAAAAAGCGGGAAGAGCTTCGCCGCGAAATCACCCAAAAATCCTCCCAAATAGACCAGCTTCGGCGCAAGCTGGAAGGGGCGCAGCAGAGCGCCCAGGAGACCGTTCACAAGCTGGAGCAGGCGCTGCAAAAAACAGTGGAGGAGTTGTTGAGCGAACGCCGCGAAAAGGCGAGCATGGATGAGCGGCGGGAGGACGGGCTGCGCAAGGTCAAGGAGCTGGAGGATCACCTAGCCGTCACCAAGGCGACGTGGGAGGAGGAGCGTCGGCAATGGCGGGAATTGTGGGACCGGGAGCGCTCCTCCTGGGAGCTGCAGAGGCGCGAGTTCCTGTTGTGGGAGGAAAAGCTCCGCAAGGAACGCGAGGCCTGGCACAAAGACCTGCGCATCCAAGAAGCCAAAGAGCTGGGCTTCGCCGCGCAGATGTCCCAGGTTTTGAAGGACTCCGCGGAATGGCTCGCCAAGATGACCTTGCTCCTCAAGCACTTCGCCCTAAAAGGCGGGGTCGCCGCGCCGCCGATATTGACGGCCGAGCCCGTGCCTCTGCGGGTGTCGTATGCGGGCGCGATTAAAAGGACTTTGTGGGCCGCCTGCATAGCGGGGCTTTTGGGCGGCGTCAGCGCGCACGTTTATCGCAACTATTTTCACCGCATCTTTTTGAAATCCGAATCCGCCGCCGAGGTGGACGTTCCAAACGCCAAAGCCATCACCTTCGACGGAGCCCTTTTATGGATCGCGGATTATGGCGGACGGCTGTACGCTTTGAGCCCTGATCGGCCCAAGGAATTTGTGCATGTGGTGGGTCTGGCGAACAGGAGCTCTTACCGTCCGGTGGCATTGAGCTTCGGCGGGGACTCCCTCTGGTCTTTGGATTTCGGCCAGGGGCAGGCGCTGCGGCATCGTCCCAAGGACCCTTCCAGCGCGATTTTGTCCCTGTCCGAAGCCGGAAATCTGGCGACGGCCATCGCCTTCGACGGAGTTTATCTTTGGTCCTACCAACCGTTTGAAAACCGCCTTCTGAGAAGCGTGCCCAATCCTCAGGACCCATCCTTTAGAACTTTCTCTTTGGGCGCCGGCCGGATCGTGACCTGCATGCAGTGGGTGGGTTCGGATTTATGGGCGTACGACTCGGCGTCGGCGGAGCTGATTCATTACCGTTTCAAGGAAGACTCCTTCAAATTGCTTTCCTCCCGCAAAATGGACCCGGAGATTCTCGCTTTCACCATCGTGGGAAAACATCTGTGGGCGCTGGCGCCTGCCTCCAGAGAGGGGGGCAAACCCTTGCTTAAGAAATTCAAGATCATCATCCCCTGACGGCCTGCAATTTAACATTTTTTTAACAACTCAGTAATAATTCATTAACGGCCTTCCGTTATCATTTGGATATGAAGAACCGGGATGTTCTTTATATCCAGCTATGAAACGCCTGGGAGGTTCTCCAAAGAGGCTTCTGCGGGCGCTATTGCCGCTGACGGCCGGCTGGATATTCGCGTCTTTTTTTCCCGGCGTCCTCCAAGCCCAGGTCCAGCTTTACATTCAAAGTTTGAGGGTGGGTTTTGAAACCGGCCAGGTGAGCGGATCATGCTCTAACATTCCGGGGACGGGGTTGTGCGATCTTTCATCGAGAAGTTTGGCGGACCCGCGGCTGGAATTTGAAAACAGGTCTCCCGGTTCCTCGGCATATCCCAACAATTATCTTTATCTCTGCGCCCAGATCGGGTATACCAACAACACCACGGCGGTCCTTTCCGTGGATTCTCTGCAGATGGACGTGTTCAAGTTTGTCCCGGGAGGCAAAGCGCTCGATGAGGAGTCGACCCCGGCCCTGCATACCGTCTTTTTTTACAACGTCGGCAGCATGATGGCTACAACGGTCAACGGCACCCTGCCTTCAGGCAGCCACGCTTGTACCCGATGGGACGGCGCCTACAATATAGAGGGGGAATTCGGCAAAACCAACGGGCAGTACGGCTTCAGGGCGACGGTGCAGACCAACACGCAAAGCGACACCGCCGGCAACGTCGAAATCAAGCAGACTTCCGCCTATCCGGGAGAAAGCCAGTATCCCATCAAGGTAGACGTTGTCAATCTCCACGTGGTGCGCAGCTCGCCCACCCCCGTCGGCAGCGGGCCCACCGTCGCCGGGCAGCCTTACAACATCACCTATCGCATCAGCAAGGACGCTTCGGTGACCATCAAAATCTTCGATTCCAGCCTCAACGTCATTAGGACTGTGGTCTCGGGCCTGCCCAGGCCGGGCGAGGGAGTTCCGGACGGTACGCTGCGCTACAGCGACGCATGGGACGGCAGAAACGACAGGGGCAACATCGTTCCCGCGGGAGTCTATATCGCTGAAATCAAGGCGCAATCGACCGATTTTTCCGGCACCGACGTTTCCGACGCGGTCTATCGCCAAGTTTCGCTCGATCCGTTGCAAATTACGGATGTCAAGGTCTTTCCGCTTCTGGCCACCAGCACCTCGCGCGCCAATATTTCCTTTATGCTGACGGAACCTGCGACGACCTACCTGGATATTTGGACCCCCGGCACCGTGTTCAGCGACGTGAACGCCGCCAATCCGGCCGGCAGCGGAGGAACGCTGCTGCGGCGCATCATCGAGCAGCAACGGGGATTGTCCTCGGTGTCCATCCAATGGGACGGCCGGGATTTTGCCGGCAACACGCGTCGCGATGGAAATTATGTCTATAGCCTTTACGCGCGGCTGCCCTCGGCCGACAACAGCGGAAATCCGGTGGATATTTTGACCTCAAAGCCCAAGTTCGGCTTGGTTCCGGTGGCCCGCGGCCTGATTGAAATCAGCCAGGTGGTGCCGTCGTTCACCTCCATCGGTTCCAGCCCCAGCGTGGGGGGCCTTCGCCCTTTTTCTTTTCGTTACCTTCTGTCCCGGGAGGCGGTGGTGAGCGTCAAGGTGCTCAAGACCGACGGCTTTACGGTCGTAAAGACCTTGGTGGACAAAGGGATCCGTCCGGGGGATTTTCTAAACTCAGAGCCCTGGAGCACCGGCACGGGGGACGATGGAAGACACGTCGAGGCCGGCAATTATTTAGTGCAGCTTACGGCGGAGGACCCTCAGGTGCCTTCCCAAGTGTCCACCACCACCGCCCAGTTTTCGCTCAACTTGTTTCGCATCACCGACCTCAATGTGTCGCCGCTTTTAAGCGGCGCGTCGGACAGCGCGAGAATCGAGTATCAGCTTTCTGAAAGCATGGAAGCCACCATCAACATCTATCCTCCCGGGACCGTGATTAACTCCGACGGGACTTGGCCCCCCACCTCGGCGGAAGTCCGCAGTCCCACGGGAGGGCCCGTGTCTGCCGTCAAAACCATCACGGGCGTTCGTCCGGGCCGCCTGCGGGTGAGCGAGCCTTGGGAAGGACGCAATTTCAACGGGGTGTTCGTCCAAGACGGCGAATATCCCTTCACTCTCACCGCCAAATCCACCACGACGCCGGTTTTCTACGCGGCGGACCGGGTGATCGGAGTGATCACTGTGGCCCGGGGCAATATCGAGTTCGCGAGCTTTCGCACGGAGCCCTCCATCGCCCCCTTGTTCAACTCCAGCGGCACCGTGGCGCTGCCGCCTTATGAAATCAATTTCACCGTGACCCGCCAATCCTCCGTGACCGTGCAGATTTTAAACACGGTTCCTCCCATCGCTCCCGTTAAGACTTTATTGGCCGGCGCGGCAAAGTCGGCCTTCATTCCGCATAAGGAGTTCTGGGACGCCCGCGACGACAGCGGACGCTTCGTCAAGCCCGGCTTTTATACGGTGCGGGTGACGGCCATTGATTTGGCTTCGGAGCTGACTTCCGGCAGCACCAAAGAGGACACGTTGTCGGTCGATCCGCTCAGAATTTTCGACGTGGCGGTGGCGCCCCTTACGGAGCAAGGTTCGGCCGAAATCCATTATCAAGTTTCTGAAACCATGCGGACGGTGGTGAAAATATTCAAGCCGGGCACGACTTTCGACCGGCAAGGCAACGCGAGCCCGCCGGAAAGCATTTCTCTGGTCAAGCGCTTCGTCGGCATCCGCCCCAAGCTCAGCGAAATCACGCAGCCTTGGGACGGTACCGACGAGCAGCTTTCCATCGTTCCAGACGGCAATTATCTTTTCCGGATCATCGGCTCCACCAATCCCAACGCCGTGGATTCGATCACGGGGGATATTCTCGACCCGAACTCCATCCTTGAGGACTTGGTTCTTTCCGACGTGGCCGTGGTGCGGGCCAGTTCCTTCGATCCCGAGGCCGACTTTGCCGACGGCACCTATATCTATCCCAATCCCGTCACCGCGGACACCGCCAAGGTCCGGATTTGGGTCCCTACCCAGGCGCGGGTCTTTTTCAAGATTTTCACCTTAAACGGCGACCTCGTCTACGACAAGGACCTCGGAGAATGGCCCGGCGGGACCACCGTTCAATCGGCTCCGAACTATGTCGTATGGAATCGCGACAATCAAGCCGGGAAAAAACTGGCGCGCGGCGTCTACTTCGCCGTCATCCGCGAGGAGGGCACGACCGGAAACCGCGAGGTTTTTCAGACCGTCAAAAAGATATTGATACCGTGATGAGGCAGAGACAAGTGGTCAAGTGATCGAGTGATCAAGTGGTCGAACGGGCGAGAAAACAAGTGGTAGAGTGGCGAAAGGGAAGTGGTCAAGTGGTAGAGTGATAGAGTGGTAGAGTGAAAAATGAATTGGGGAACCCTGTTGAAAACTGAATTTATGGTGGAGAAAACCGGCAACCTAAGATGTCCGGCTCAGGGCAACCCTTTTGTTCGGCCACTTTGTGACCTTACCACTTTACCACTTTACCACTCTATCACTTTATCACTACGTCGTCTCATCACTTTACCACTTTTCCGCTTCGCCACTTTATCACTTTACCACTTTACCACTCTATCACTGATATTACTCGCGCCGCTTTCTTCCGCGCGGGCCGCCAGCATCGACGCCGATGCCGGGACGGGAGGGGCCAATTTCATGAAAATCGGCGCGGGAAACGCCCGCGCGCTGGCGCTGGGAAGGGCGTATGTCGCCTTGGCCGAGGGGGCCGACGCGCTGGTGTGGAATCCGGCCGGCTTGGCGGCGGCGTCCCAGAGGGAATTGCAGGTGGGAATCCTTGACTGGGTTCAGGATTTCAGGGGGGAGTATCTGGGTTATGTCCATCCCACCGGAGGGCGCACGGTTTTGGGCGGCAATTTCGGGTATTTCTCGCTTAAGGGCTTCGACGCCCGGGATTCCAATGGAGTGCCTTTGGTTTCCAGTCAAGTCGAGGTCAGAAATTTCTTCGCCACGCTGAGCATCGCGCGATCCTTTCTTTATGAGAAGCTGTTTTTTGGGCTCAGCGCCAAAAATATCCACGAGGATTATTCCGGACCCGTCACGGACGTGATCGTCGGCGACGTGGGGCTCATTTATAAGCCCAGGGAACATTTTTCCATCGGCGCTTCTTGGCAGAATTTGGGGGACAAGGAAAAAGTGGCTCAGACCATGCGCTGGGGGCTGGCGTGGCAAGCCGGCGACTTTTTGCAGGTGTCCATGGAGATGGCCAAAGACAGCGACAACCGGTCCAGGCTCGGTTTGGGAGCGGAGCTCTTGTTTCCCGAGGAGTTGGTTCAGGTGGGACAGGCGGCATTCAGAGTCGGCTATTACGACGCCGATTCCCAGGGGATCAACCAAGAGTCGGCCCTTCTCAAGAGACTGAGACTGGACCGGACCGCGGGCGTGAGCTTCGGAGCGGGTGTTTTCACGCATCAAGCGTTCGGCTACGGCGTCGGCGTGGACTACTCCATGAGCCCTATGGGAGCCCTGGGAGTCGCCCACCAGTTTCTGTTGAAGTTCAAGTTCTAGTGCGTGTTGACAATAAACGGCGCCCCTGTTAGACTTAAAATGGCGGAGAGCATAAATGAAGTCGCAAACGCGGCCAGGGAGCGACAAGGCTCAAGCAACGGTCGAGTACCTTTTGGTGACGGTGGCGTTCCTGATTCTCTTTACGAGCATTTATGGTTTTTTGCAGGATGTGCTTAAATCGGTGTTTATGAAAGCGGGATTTCTCATCTTGAAGGCGTATTACTAAAGGCCAAGGAGGAACTATGCGGAAGCTCGAAGAAAAGACGCTGCGGCTGCTGTGGCTCACTCGACAATTGCTTCGAGAGAAAAAAGGGCAGAACACGGTGGAATACCTCATGATGTTGGCGGTCGTGGCGGTCGTCATCATGGCGGTCGGCGGGCTCATGAAGCAGTTTATGCCGGAGCTCTTCAACAACATCAAGGAGAAAATTCTCGGAGCCGCGGGCGGACTGTAGAGTTAAGACAACCAAAAAGCATCCTTTGATTCATTCGGAATTTCGAAGCCGGTAGAGGCCTTGAGACGGCGGGAGAACCGCGGTCTGGGCAAGCGGAAGGTGTTTTGCGCCAAAATGAAAGAAAAAAGGCAGGACAATCTGGAGAAAAATCCCCCCGCAGGGCGCGACCTATCCGGCGGCATGGCCCGCCGAACCGTAATGGGGTACAGTCCCGCGAGGGACGCCATAGGGAAGGGGGAACCACGGTGTGGTTCCCCACTAGGATGGCCGGTGGAGGGGGTGCCCGGAAGCCCGGACCCCTCCCTACGGATTCCGCAGTGGGAGGGTGCGGCGCACCCTCCCCTACCTTGGGGAGCGTCCCTGCGAAATGCCTTTGGAGCAGGGACTTCGGCCCGAGGACGGAGCGAAGCGACGCCCGCAGGGCGCGACAAGGGGCAAGTGATTGTCGAAATCGTCATGATTCTGCCGCTTTTTTTGGCCATGATCTTTATGATCATGGAGCTCGGTCATATCGCGTTTAAGACGATTCTCGTCAACCACGTCGCCTATGAGGTGGCGCGCATCGGCTCCTTGACGGCGGGGGACAATCCGCTGACGCGGCGCCCGGGCAATTACGTGCGCCAAATGGAATCCGCGCTCAAGGATATGCTTCCGGACGCGAAGTTGAAGTCCCGGCGGGAAAGAACGCTCTCCGACCCCCAGGCGGGGAAATGGAATCAAGACCTGATCGTGACCATCGATTATCCGTCGCCGCTGGTGTTTCCGATGTCCAGCTTCATCTTGGCCAACCAGCCGCCGCCGGGACTCGAAAGAATTCCCGGGTCGCGTTGGATTCGGGCTAACGTCAGAATGCCGATCGAGCAGCCTTTGTATAAGTGAGCGATGTTTAGAAGGGCAATAGAGAGGTAAGGCTATGGAAAAAAAGGGAGCCTTTATTCCGCTGGCGCTGGCCATCGTAGCGGCGCTCGTGTATGTCATGGTTCTTTCCAACCGCGAAAAAGCGCTCAGCAAAGCCTATGAGACGACGCAGGTTTTGGTCGCCAAAGTCGACATTCCCCCCCGAACCGTGCTGCGTCCGGCTTTGGTGGAGGTGATGTCGATTCCCCGCAAATTCATGGCGCAGGACGCTTTTGAGTATAAATCCCCCACCGACATACAGGAGATCAAGAACCAAGTCACGCGGGTCCGCGTTCCCAAAGGCAATCAACTCATTAAATCAACCCTTATGGGGTTGAGCGCGGAAGCGGGCTTGAGCGTGAAAATACCGCCGGGGTATCGCGGCGCGGCGCTGGAGGTGGACACCAACCTGCTTCAGCTCATCAAGCCGGGAGACCGGGTGGACGTTCTGGTGACTTTCGACGCCGTCATGTCGGACCGGCACAAGGAAAAAGTCACCGCCACCATTTTGCAGAATATCCTCGTTCTCGGCGTGGGCCGCAATCTCGGACAGGGACTCACGGCCCAACAGGACGCGGCGCTGAAAAAACAGTCTGAAAAAGAAATGGATTTCGAGGCGAAAGGGGCCTTGACGGTGGCCTTGAACCCCAACGAGGCCCAGTACCTATCGTTGGCGCTCAAACAAGGCGACGTGTTCGTGGTGGTGCGCGGGATAGGGGACCTCGAAATGCACCCCATCGAAATGGCGAGTTTCAGGAAGCTCTTCAGCAGCTAGCACGCTGGGAGCCAGCGGCTCCCCGGCTGGTATCCGGAGCACTGCGAAGGATGCTAAAGGCCCGAGGCGGCCATGAGGCGGTGAAAGTCATGCAGAAAAAAACAGCTCGGTTGGCGATGGTCGCGGTTCTGGCCTTGGCCGGGCTGCGCAGCCCCGCGCGGGCCGCCGGCCTCATTTCCGTGAGCGCCGACATCGTCGAAATCAGCGGGTCCGTGGACACCCAGATGGGCTTTTCGTGGAATGATATGCTCGAGTTTCAGGAAATGTCCATTCCCGGCATCATCACTCTCGGAGACTTTGAAAGAAAGACCGCTCTGACGACGTCCTTGAGAATGCTTCAGCAGCAGGGCAAGGCGCAGCTTTTGGCCAATCCCAAGGTGGTGGTCAAGGACAACGAGCAGGCCAATTTCGTCGTCGGCGGAGAGCTGCCCTTTCCTTCGACCAACAACCAGGGTGTCGGAGTCGATTTCAAAAAATTCGGAGTGATCTTGAATATTCTTCCCAGCATCACGGATGATAAAAAGAAAGTCATGTCGGCGCAACTGCAGCTCGAGGTGTCCAATCCGGATTTTTCCAAGCCGGTCACCGTGGGCAACACTTCAGTCCCATCCATCGTCACCCGGCAGGTTCAGACGACGGTGGATCTTAAATCCGGCGAAACGCTGGTGATCGGCGGCCTCAAGCAGAGCCAAAAAAGCGTTTCAAAATCCAAGATTCCGTTTTTGGGAAGCATCCCTCTTTTGGGGCTGCTTTTTTCGACCAAGCAGACCATCGAACAACAGTCGTCGCTGTTCTTATTCGTCACTATGGAGATCATCAACTGATGAGCAAGCCCGGCAATCCCCGAATCGTCGCTTTTTCCGGCCCCAAAGACGGGGTGGGGAAAACCAGCGCCGCGATCAACCTGGCGTTGGCTTGGGCCGGACATCAAACCAATCGCTCGGTGCTGATCGTCTCCATGGATCCCATGTGCCGCCTCGACCACGCGAAGTATCTGAATTTAAAGCCCCCCAGCTTGGCCGACCTCACGCGCATGGTCGGGGGCGATCTGGGCGCCGTGCTTAAGCTGATCAAAGGCAAAATCCCGATTTCGCCCTACGGGGTGGGGGTGCTCCCGCTGGCTTACAAACGCACCGACATCCTCAAGCTCAACCCGGAAAACCTCCTGCCGGTCCTGGAAAACTTGTACGAGACCTATGATCTATTTTTCGACGTCGACTCCTTTTTCCCGATCCAGCTTTTTGCCTTTGATCTGGCCGATGTCGTGTTCTGGATGGTGCTGCCGCAAACTTCCCATCTGGAGGCGACCGCCAATTTTTTCAACGAGCTTAAGTCCCTGCATTTCGCCCTCGACCGCTTCGATATCGTCATCAATCAGGCTAATTTGCCCGGCGCCTTGGCGCCGGAGGAGGTCGACAAGTTCTTTCAGCGCATGAGCAAGCGTGTTTTGACGCTTTTGCCCTGGGAAGACTCCTTGCCCGAGTTCGCCAACCTGCAAAAGCTCATGGTGGTCGAGAAGCGGCAGTCTGAATGGGTGAAGGCCTTAAGGGTCATGTTGGGCCGCATCCAGTCGGTCAATCCCACTCCCAAGAGCTGGGGCGGCGCCTCGGCCGAGGCTTCCGAAGGCTTCAATCTGGCGGCGGAGATGCTGTGGAGCTCCGGCGACTCGGGGGGAGGGCGCCGGGAGACCGCGCCGGCGGCGCAGCAGCGCAAGGAAGGCGAGGGGCCCGCCGGCGTTCCGGAGTTTTGGGACGCCCTCAAGATCAAGCTGCACGGCAAGGTGGTCCAGGCGCTTGAGACCGAGCGCATCCGCATCGGCGACAATGCCGAGCAGAACCAGGAGGCGCGCAATCAAGTCGAAAAGATCATCCTCGATCTTTTGCAGAGGGAAGCGGGCCTGTCGCTCTCCCGCGAGCAGCGCTCCAAATTCGCCACGGAGCTTTTAGACGAGATTTTGGGACTGGGCCCGCTCGAGCAAATCATGCGCGACTCGCATATCTCGGAAATCATGGTCAACGCCCACGACAGGATTTACATCGAGCAGGCCGGGAAGCTGGTGCTTTCGGACATTCGTTTCCGGGACAATGAGCAAGTGGTGCAGGTCATCAAGCGCATCGTGGCGCCCATCGGCCGGCGCATCGATGAAAGCGTTCCGCTGGTGGACGCGCGCTTAAAGGACGGCTCCCGCGTCAACGCCATCATCGCGCCTTTGGCCGTCAGCGGCCCGACGCTCACCATCCGGCGCTTTTCCTCCAAGCCGTTGAGGGCCGAAGACCTCATCAAAAGGGGCAGCGTCACCCAGGATGCCATTACCTTTATGGAGGCCTGCGTGATAATCCGCAAAAGCATGATCATCAGCGGCGGCACCGGCACCGGCAAAACGACCTTTTTAAACATGCTTTCCAATTACATCCCGGACGGCGAGCGCATCATCACTGTTGAGGATACGGCGGAGCTCAGGCTGCTCAAGGACCACTGGGTCAGGCTTGAAAGCCGGCCGCCCAACATCGAGGGCCAGGGCGCGGTGACCATCCGGGACCTGGTTAAAAACTGCCTGCGCATGCGTCCGGACCGGATCGTCGTCGGCGAGTGCCGCGGCGCCGAGGCCCTGGACATGCTTCAGGCCATGAATACCGGCCATGAAGGATCCATGGCCACGATACACGCCAACACCCCGCGCGACGCGTTGACCCGCATGGAGGCCATGTGCATGATGGCCAGCGGCGACCTGCCCATTTCCGCGATCCGCGAAATGGTCGCTTCCGCCGTCAATATGATCGCCCAGCTCACCCGATTTTCGGACGGGTCGAGAAGAGTCAGCTATATCACAGAGATCGTGGGAAAAAGCGAGAAGGGAATCGAGGTGCGCGACATCTTTAAGTTCAAGCAGACGGGAGTCACTCCGGAGGGCAAGGTGCTGGGCGAGTTCGCCGCGGTGGGCAATGTGCCGAGCTTCCACCATGAGTTTAAATCCCAAGGCATCGATATGCCCCTGGATCTTTTCAAGAAGAAAGAGGAAGGTTGAGAGCTATGGGCGCGCGTCTTAAGCCGATAGGCTTTGCGGGGATATTGGCCTTGGCGGGATTGATTTGCGCGCCGCCTCTGAGCGCTTTTTTTAACCAGAAGGAAATTCTTCAGATCAACAAGGCTCGCGAGCAGACGCAGCTTCTCTTTTATTATCTGGACGCGCCGTGGGACCCGGCGCCCTACGCGGCGGAAGGGGCGGGAGGCGCCTACCCTTTCGTGGACGCGGAGGGCAACGTTCAAAAAGGCAAAAAGCTGGCCATCCAGCCTCCTCCGCGCTGGCTGATTTTGGATATGCCCAGGCTGCTCAACTCGCCGGCTTGGGAAGATCCCGACCAGGGCGTGCTCAGCGAGGCCAAGCTGTGGCAGGCGCCCATCGCGGTGCTTTACAATTTTTTCGAGACGACCCAAAAGGTATTTCCGTCGGCCCCGGTCTGGGCCCGCCAGGGCAAATACAAGGACGATCCTCTTGTGCGCGGGGTGGATGCCATGCCGGGGACTCTGCTGGGCGTTTATCAGCGCAACCGGATCCAGTTTCAAATGGCTCTGGACCGGCTCTATCGCGCTCATAAAGGGGAGTCCTTGGATGGACGCGGCCGGATCATCCTCTCCGAGTTTGATTTGATCCTGTCGGAGATGGAGTCCCTGATGACGGCGATCGTCGTGGACAACCGCATCGACTACTCCGAGTCCATCATCGCCATCTCCAAGCTCAGTCGGGAGGTGTTCCAGACCTTTAATCAGCTTCCGCGCGGCCCCCAGCCCGGCGATCAAGAGAAGCCGGCGTCCAAACTCGGGGTCTGGTTTTGGTCCGCGGCCGGAATCCTGCTGATCTTTATGGCGGCGCTTCGCTTCGCAGGATTAAACCGGGAAAAAATCATCACCAACTGGGAGAATTACGTTCAACGCAGCCGGAACTTTGCCCAGGAATTCAATAAGCAGTTTCTCCAGATCAAAGCCCAATACCTGGTGTTCGTGCCGCTGGGCGCCGGCGTCATTCTCGGCATGGTGGCGTTTACGGCCCACCCCATATTTCTTCCCGTGTTCTCTTTCGGCGGAGCCTGGGTCGGGTACAAGCTGCCCGGCTGGGTCCTGGAGACCATGCGCCAGCGCCGCGGCCGCCAGGTCGAGGCGCAGCTCATCGACTCCATGGTGCTCATGACCAACGCTCTTAAATCCGGCCTTGACATCATTGGGGCCTTCACGATGGTGCAGCGCGACATGCTTCCCCCCATCTCGGAGGAATTCGGCTTGGTCTTGAAAAATTACGAGTTGGGGACGCCTTTCGAGAGATGCCTGGAGGGTTTGGAAGAACGGGCGGCCAGCAAGCTGGTCACGTATATGGTGCGGGCGGTCATCATTCAACGGCAGGTCGGCGGAAACCTGACGAAAATCTTCGACCGCATCGTCGAAAATATCCGCGAGGAGGGCAAGCTCCAGGAGAAAACCCAGAGCATGACGGCGCAGCAGCGCATGCAGTCGAAGGTGGTGGGGATCATGCCGTGGGCCATGACGGGCATCATGTTCGCATTCCAGCCGCAGCAGATGATGGAGTTTTACACCAGCAACGTCGGCCTGGGCGTCATGCTTTTTTGCATCGTTTGGATCGCCATCGGCATGAAAGTCGTCTCGAAGATGGGAGAGATCGACGTATAGCGGAGAAATATGGAAGCTGCTATTTTGACGGCCATCCTCGGCTTGGGCTCCATGGCGCTGGTCAACGGCGTGCTCAAGCTCTTCGCCAAGAGCCAGGCCATCGAAGCTCCGGCGATCAAGGTGGGAGGCCCTTTCGCCAGCCTCGACCCTCAAAGAGGGATGCAGGACCGCTTCGAGATTTTCTTGGTGGAGAAGATGGGGTTGGGAAAATCTTTGGAAGCGCTCCATGTTCAGCTCGGAAAGCCCGAAGAGCATGCGCCGCTCAAGCTGCTGCGCAAAAAGGAGCTGACGGCGGTGGTGGGACTGGTCGCGCTGCTTGCCGTCAGCAAGAGCGTGCCGCTGGCGCTCTTTGGCATGTTCATCGGATTTAATTTTCCAGACGCCAGCCTCAAAGGCCAGGTTCGAAAGCGCCAGAAGGCCATTCTCCAGGGTTTTCCCGCCATGGTGGATTTGGCGGCGCTGACCATCGAGTCGGGGCTCGATTATATGGCGGCCTTTGCAAAAATCGTCTCGGTAGCGCCCAAGAAAACGGCGGTGGAGCTCGAGCTTGAGAAAACCATCAACGAGGTCGAGCTGGGCTATACCCGGCCCGACGCCCTCCGGCACTTCGCCGATAGGACGGGGCTCCAGGAAGTGCGCTCCTTCGTCGGCTTGATCATCCAGTCCGACGAGTTGGGCACCAGCCTGGTCGGGCTGCTCAGGAGCTTCAGCGCCGACCTGCGCTTTCGAAGGCTGACCCAGGCGGAGCAGCTCGCCGCGCAGGCCTCCACCAAGATGCTTTTCCCGATCATGATTTTTATTTTTCCGACGGTCTTTTTGTTGATGCTTTCGCCGATGATCATGAATTTGGTCACCGGAGGGATGCCGTTTTAAATAAGAGAGTGGCGGAGGGGGGAACACCAGTGGTAGAGTGGTATAGTGGTAGAGTGATAGAGTGGGGGGAGAGAAAAAGTGGTAGAGTGGTATAGTGGTAGAGTGGCAGAGGGGGAAGGGCTTGAGCGGCTGCGAAGGATAACCGCCGCTGCACGTTTTTTCACTTTATCACTTTACCACTTTATCACTTTACCACTTTCCCCCCCTGCCACTTTACCACTTTACCACTCTATCACTCTATCACTACTTCTGTTCCCCTCCGGGGTCCAGGCGAAGTCCCCCGATGAGGAGCTCCTCTTTCTGAAATTTAAAGACATCAACGTGGGCGCCTCCAGCGCAGAGGCGGAGCAAAAGCAGTTTTTGACGACGATTGATTTTGAGAAAAGGCGCGTCACGCGCGCCATGCTCGAATCCATTTATGAAAGCGCCTATGAGCTCTACCGCGGGGGCGATTATGACGGGGCCAATCAGTTGGCCGCGACCATGCTTTCCATCGATTCCAGCTTTGAAGACGCCGGGATTTTAAAGAAAGCGACCTCGCAACTGAGCGGCCTGGCGGAAAGGCCCACGCTTTCCCAAAGGAAATACGTCGAGGACCGTTTCGCGGAGGGCATGAGCCTTTACCGCCAGGACCGGCTCGTCGAGGCGGCTCGATCATGGGATGAAATGGCCAAGCTGGCGCCGTATAATTTGAAGGCGAAGTACTGGCTCAAGCGGGTGGAAAAGGAGTTGGCCCGCTATCATGTGGGGCGGGGCGAAGCCGCCTACGAGAAGGGGCAACTCCAGGAGGCTCTGGACCAGTGGTATTCCGCGCTCACGCGCGACAATAAATATCCCGGGCTTCAGCGGCGCATCGCTCGCGCCGAAGACGAGCTGCAGCAGCAAAAATCCACGCGCCAAATGCGGATCGCCTTGGCGGATTATAAAAAGGGCGATTGGCAAAAGGCGATGGAGGGTTTGCGGGCGGCCTGGGAAATCGACCCGGCCAATCTCCGCGCCAAGACCTATCTGGAGAGGATTCAGGACCGCCAGGCGCGCAA
>JACQRQ010000277.1 GCA_016206405.1 Elusimicrobiota bacterium
GGCTATTACCGCTGGACCCAGTGGATTTTCCTGCAGCTCTTTAAAAAGGGGCTGGCCTACGAGAGCACGGTGCCCATCAACTGGTGCCCATCCTGCCGCACGGGATTGGCCAATGAGGAAGTTTTCGCCGGCAAATGCGAGCGCTGCGGCGCGGCCGTGGAAAGGCGCAGCATGCGGCAGTGGCTGCTGCGCATCACCGCCTACGCGGAAAGGCTGTTGAAGGATCTAGAAGGGCTGGATTGGCCCGAGTCGACCCTGACGATGCAGAAAAACTGGATCGGCCGCTCCGAGGGGGCCGAGGTGGATTTCGTCATTTCCGCCCCGGGCCTGGGCGCGGACGGGAAAGCGCTCAAGGTCTTCACCACCCGGCCCGACACTCTCTACGGCGCCACCTACATGGTCGCGGCTCCCGAACATCCGTTAGTCGCCGAATTGGCCGCTCCGGCGCGGAAAAAGGCGGTTGAAGAGTACGTTCAGGCGGCCGTGCGGAAATCCGATTTGGAGAGGACGGAGCTTCAAAAGGAGAAAACCGGCGTCGACACGGGTTCCCACGCCGTCAATCCCTTAAACGGCGAAAAAATTCCGATTTGGATCGCCGATTACGTTTTGTCCAGCTACGGAACGGGCGCCATTATGGCGGTCCCGGCCCACGACGACCGCGACTACGAGTTCGCCAAGAAATTCGGCATTCCCATCATCCAGGTCGTCCGGCCGCCGGAGGGAGTCCTCCCCCCGGACGGCGCTTTCACGCAGGAGGGATTCTCGGTCAATTCCCCGCTCATCGAAGGGTTGCCCACGCCTCAGGCCAAAGCGCGCATCACGCGTCATCTGGAGGAAAATAAGCTGGGCCGGGCGGCGGTCGGCTACCGCCTGCGCGACTGGGTGTTTTCCAGGCAGCGCTACTGGGGCGAGCCGATCCCGATCGTGCACTGCCCCGGCTGCGGCCATGTGCCCGTCCCCGAAAAAGATCTTCCTGTCTTGTTGCCGGAAGTCGCCAATTACCAGCCGACCGGAACCGGGGAATCCCCTCTGGCGGCGATCAGAGAGTGGGTGGAGACCGCCTGCCCGCGCTGCGGCGGCGCCGGGCGGCGCGAAACCAACACCATGCCCCAGTGGGCCGGCTCGTGCTGGTATTATTTGAGATTCATTGACGCGGGCAACGGCGCGGCCGCCTGGTCCGCGGAGAAAGAGAGGGCGTGGATGCCCGTCGACGCCTATGTGGGCGGGGCCGAGCACGCCGTTTTGCACCTGCTCTACGCGCGCTTCTGGCATAAAGCGCTCTACGATCTGGGCCAGGTTTCCACCCCGGAGCCGTTTCAAAAGCTGCGGCATCAGGGGATGATTTTGTCCTATTCTTACCGCGATGGGCGCGGCAGCTACCATTCCCACGAGGAAACAGCGTTAGATGACGGCGGCCGCGCCGCGCTCGTCCAAACGGGGGAAGCACTGGAAGTCCAAGTGGAGAAGATGTCTAAATCCAAAAAGAACGTCGTCAATCCCGACGGCGTGCTGAAGCGCTACGGAGCCGACGTCTTCCGGCTTTATGAAATGTTCATGGGCCCCTTCGAGCAATCCAAGCCATGGGACATGAAGGGCATCGAGGGGATGTCGCGGTTCTTGCGCCGCGCTTGGACGCTGCTGGCGGACAACGCGCCTATAAACGGCGGCGAGGGTCTCGTTTCGCTGCGGCATGAGACCATTAAAAAGGTCACGGCCGACTTTGAGAATATGCATTTTAACACCGCCATTTCCGCTCTCATGGTTTATTTAAACGAAATGACGCGGAGCGTGCCTGCCGCCGCGACGGACGCGCGGACATTTTTGACGCTTCTGCATCCGGCCGCCCCGCACATCACCGAAGAACTATGGGAGCGCATCGGCGGCGAGGGGCTGCTGGGCCGGGCCGCCTGGCCCGTCTACGATCCGAAGCTGCTGGTCAAGGACACGGTGGAGATCGCCGTCCAAGTCAACGGCCGGCTGCGGGACCGCTTGACGGTCGCCGCGCAGGCCGGTCAAAGCGAAGTGGAGCAAAAAGCCATGGAGCTGCCGAAAGTGCGAAAGGACATCGGCGCCCGGCGGATCGTTAAAAATATTTTCGTTCCGCAAAAATTGATCAATATCGTGGTGCGCTAATATGAACGGGAAAAATCTTAAAATCGCCGCCCTCGCCGTCTTGTGCGGAGTTTTGGGCTGTTCGCCCGCCGCCGACATGCAATACCGGCCCGCGGCGCAGATACTGCCGCAGAACATCAGGAGCATCGCCATAAGGCCTTTTGCCAATAAGACCCAGCAATTCGGCCTGGAGGATAAGTTCACCTTGCGGGTTATCGACGAGTTTTTAAGGCGGGGAGCCGACCCCATCGTTCCGGAGAGGGAGGCCGACGGGGTCATCGTGGGGGAGATGTCCAGGTA
>JACQRQ010000268.1 GCA_016206405.1 Elusimicrobiota bacterium
CTGCAAGGCCAAGGATATATACGGCAATCAGGCATCCCACCGCTGGGACCCGCGCTGCTGTGGCAAGGGTCTAAGCATGATACGACGGGTTTACGGAACCCACAGGGTCCAGTACCCCTCCGTCAGGAAGGGTTTCAAGGAGTGGGCGGACGCCGGCTATCCTCGCGAGTCCGATGGGCGCATGCCGGAGAAATTCCGCTCCCGCGGCAAGGATCACTTCGTTCGCGTCGGCTGGGACGAGGCTTTCCTGATGGTCGCCAAGACCTTGGACAACGTGGCCAGGGCTTATGACGGCGACCCGGGCAAGGACCTGTTGCTCAAGCAAGGCTACGATCCGGAGATGGTGACGGCCATGAAGGGGTCCGGCGTCCAGACCCTAAAATTCCGCGGCGGCATGCCGCTCTTGGGAGCCACCCGCGTGATGGGGTTTTACCGCTTCGCCAACTCGATAGCTCTGCTCGACGCGAAGATCCGCGGCGTCGGTCCCGACAAGGCGGTCGGCGGGCGCGGCTGGGACAACTACTCCTGGCATACGGATCTGCCGCCGGGCCACACCATGGCCTGCGGGCACCAGACCATCGACTTCGATCTGGCCAATGCCGAGAACGCCAAGCTCATCGTCTGCATCGGAATGAACTGGATTTCGACCAAGATGCCCGACGCCCATTGGCTGACCGAGGCGCGCCTGAAAGGGACGAAGATCGTCACCGTCGCCGCCGAGTACCAATCAACCTCCAACAAGGCCGATCGCGTCATCATCGTGCGCCCCGGCTCGGACCCGGCCTACGCGCTGGGTCTAGCCAACGTGATATTCCAGGAAAGGTTGTGGGACGACGACTTCGTCAAGGGCCACACGGACCTCCCGCTGCTTGTGCGCGCCGACACGCTCAAGCTCCTGAAGCCGACCGAGATATTCCCCGGTTACCAGAACGCCGAGCTTAAGAACACCCAGCTCCTGGCGGAGGGCGAGAAGGCGCCGCCCGCTGGAGCCCAAGACCGTCAGGTCGTCAAGAAGAGCCTTCGAGAAGAGTGGGGCGATTTTCTGGCCTGGGATTTCGCCAAAAAAGCGCCGGTCGTGGTCACTCGCGACAACGCCGGCCAGGCGGGCGATTACGCCCTGGAAGGGACCTTCACGGTCAAGCTTTTGGACGGCCAGGCCGTTCGAGTTCGCCCCGTCTTCGATATGGTCCGCGAGCACGCCTCGCACTTCACCCCCGAGGTCGTCGCCGAGATCTGCCACACCGATCCGGAGGGCGTGCGGTGGCTGGCTCGCGAGATCGCCAAGAACAAGGAGAAGACCCTCGTCGCCTACGGCATGGGACCCAACCACTTCTTCAATAACGACCTCAAGGACCGCACCGGCTTTTTGGTGTGCTCGCTGACCCGCAACATCGGCTTTCACGGCGGCAACATCGGCTCCTACGCGGGGAACTACCGCGGGGCCTATTTCAACGGCTTGCCGCTCTACATCGGAGAGGACCCATTCCAGCCCGAGCTTGACCCGAAAGCCAAGCCCCACTACAAGACCTATTACACTCAGGAATCGGCGCACTACTACAACTACGGAGACCGGCCCCTGCGCGTGGGCAACAAGGTCTTTACGGGCAAGAGCCACATGCCGACCCCGACCAAGACGATGTGGTTTGGCAACGGAAACTCGATCTTGGGCAACATCAAGTGGCATCACGATGTGGTCATGAACACGCTGCCGAAAATAGAGATGATCGTGGTCAACGATTGGTGGTGGACGGCCTCGTGCGAGTACGCCGACGTGGTCTTTCCGGCGGACTCTTGGGCCGAGATGAAGTTGCCGGACATGACGGCGGCAGTCACCAACCCCTTCCTACAGATGTTCCCCGTGACGCCGCTCAAGCGGCTGCACGACAGCCGGGGCGACGCCGAGATTTTGGCGGGGGTGGGCGAAGCGATGGCCAAGGTCACCGGCGACCGGCGCTTCGTGGACTACTGGAAGTTCGTCCACGAGGGGAAAGTCGAGGTATACTTGCAGAGGATCGCCGACAACTCGACCGCGCTCAAGGGTTTCGACATCAAGACTCTCCATGAGAACTGCAAAAAAGGCATCCCCGCCCTCTTGATGACCCGGACCTACCCCAAGATCATGGGCTGGGAACAGTCCAATGAAAAGCGGCCCCACTACACAAA
Organism: Elusimicrobiota bacterium; assembly: GCA_016206405.1. GTDB lineage: Bacteria > Elusimicrobiota > Elusimicrobia > O2-12-FULL-59-9 > O2-12-FULL-59-9 > O2-12-FULL-59-9. The sequence goes on from JACQRQ010000268.1 coordinate 2,164, forward strand.
GAGCGGGCGCATCGAACTCTACCGTGATGAGCCCGAATTCATCGAGTACGGAGAGAATCTGCCCGTTCACCGCGAGCCGGTGGACGGCACGCCCTACGAGCCCAACATCATCGTCTGCGGCGCCAAGGAACTCATCCGGCCTGCCGGCCCCGAGGTCTATGGGCTCAGCCGCGATGATCTCTCGGTTGAAGTTCGCCAGGTCCGCAACGTGGTGGTTTCCCCTAAGGACGTTGCCAAGACTTCCCACCCGGGCAAGAAGATCGGCCTCTCCTTGGTCTATATCACCCCCAAATACCGCCATGGAACCCACAGCACCTCGGCTGACACGGACATTCAGTCCGTCCTGTTCGGGCCCTTTGGGGACCTGCACCGCCGCGACAAGCGCATGCCGTGGGTCGGCGAAGGCTACGTGGACTTAAATCCCGAAGATGCGAAGGAACTGGGAATACAAGACGGGGATTACGTCTGGATCGACGCGGACCCCAGCGACCGACCTTTTCGCGGCTGGCAGGACAAGCCGGAAGACATGAAAGTCCACCGCGCCAAGATGCGCGCCCGCTACTACTGGGGCATCCCGCGCGGCATCGCGCGCTCGTGGTTTCACATGTTCGTAGCTACTTACGGGTCGGTGGAAGGTCACGAGAATAGACCCGACAAACTGGCGCGCAACCCCCGCACGGGGTACCAGGCCATGTTCCGCTATGGGAGCCACCAATCAGCCACGCGGGCGTGGCTGAGACCCACCTGCATGACCGAAACCTTGGCGCGCAAGGATTACTTCGGACAGACCATCGGGAAGGGCTTCGCCAACGACATCCACTGTACCGTCGGCGCTCCTAAGGAATCCTTCGTCAAGATCACGAAGTCCGAGGATGGGGGCAACGGCATGGCGCTCTGGAAACCGGCGGCCGAGGGCTATCGCCCGGGCTATGAGAGCGAGGCCATGAAAAAGTACCTCAGGGGCCAGTTCGTGACGAAGGCGTGAGTATTCATACATGAGGAGGCGCTGATATGCCCGAGGTTCCCAACTGGCAGCTCAAAAGGGATATGGCTTACAAATACGAGGCCAAGCCTCCCAAGAGGCAGATCGCCTACGTCTTCGACACCAATAAGTGCATCGCCTGCCAGACGTGCACGGTCGCATGCAAAACGACCTGGACCTCCGGAGAGGGGCAGGAGCACATGTTTTGGAACAACGTGGAATCCAAACCCTTCGGCTTCTACCCTCTGGCCTACGACGTCAAAATTCTTGAGAAACTGGCGCGACAGACATGGGACGGCGAACAGTACGCCGGCGACACCATTTTCGAGGCGGCGCCGGAGGGCGAGGAGGTGCTCGGCTACACGCCCGACCCCGACGACTGGTCCCGTCCGAACCTGGGCGAGGACGAGGTCAACGCCCCGGTGGACGCCAACAAGAACATGTCCGTACCGCACGATCGCTGGATGTTCTATCTGGCCCGTATCTGTAATCACTGCTCCTACCCCGCCTGCCTGGCCGCTTGTCCCCGCAATGCCATCTATAAGAGACCGGAGGACGGCATCGTGCTCATCGATCAGGCGCGATGCCGCGGCTATCAAAAATGCGTAGCGGCCTGTCCCTACAAGAAGCCGATGTTCAACCCGAACACGGGCAGATCTGAAAAATGCATCGCCTGCTATCCGCTGATCGAAAAGGGGATCGCCCCGCGTTGCGTGCAGACCTGCATCGGCAAGATCCGCATGACCGGCTTTATCAACCCGCCGGAGAAGGCGGACGCAAACAACCCCATGGACTATCTGGTGCACGTGCAGAGGGCAGCCCTCCCGCTCATGCCGCAGCTGGGCACGCTGCCCAACGTCTATTACATCCCTCCCATCCACGTCGATACGGACTACTTGAGCCAGATGTTCGGTCCCGGCGTGAAGCATGCCGTGGCGACCTATAAGGCGCAGGACCCAAAGACCGTCGGGCTGCTGAGTCTCTTCGGGAGCACGGACCACTGGGTCGACCGCTTCACCGTGGAGAATGGGGAAGCCGCGGCCTACCAGAACGGCAAGGAACTGGTCCGGGTTCCGGTCACGGAGCCCGTGGTTTTCCGGGTGCTCAAGGACGAGAAGCTCGACATTATCCGTCACAGCGTGACATAGGGGGAGGAGATGAAAGCGACGACGACTTACGCAGCCTGCCCGCCGAAAGCCTTGGGCCTGCGCTTGGCCGCGGCCGGTTTCCAGTATCCGGATGCGGCATGGCGCCGGCGCTTCGCGGCGCTGCTTGCCGAGTGCCGCAACGCCTCCGCCGTCGCCCTCGAGGAGATCGACGGCTTGGAAACGGAACTTGCGTCGAGCGCCCCCGACGGCCTGGAGGCGGAGCATTTCCGTTTGTTCGGCCCCGCTCCGGCGTGCCCGCTCGACTTGGCCCACCACATCAGTCCCAATCCCTTCAACCAAGTTAAGAAGATCGCCGAGATCGCAGGTTTCTACAAGGCCTTCGGGGTAGAGTCGGAGGGGCGGGCGGACCATCTGCCCGCGGTGCTGGAGTTCATGGCTTATCTCCAGATCAAGTCCGCGCACGCCGCGACGAAGGGCTGGGACGAGCGGCGCCGGATCGCCGATGCGGCGGCGGCCTCGCTGCGGCGCGATATCGTCTCCAGGGCCTTGAACGCCTTCTCCGGCAAGCTGAAGAAGGCGGGCGCCGCGAAATTCTATCTGCGATTGGCGGCTTTAAGCCGCGCTCTAGGAGGTGCGTCGTGAAACGCTGCATTCTTTTCTTCTGTCTGGCGCTCGGCGCCGCCCCGTGCCGGGCGTGGGACCAGAACATCGAGTCCAAGGTTGTTCCGGCGATCTCTTCGGAGCCCGACGACCCGGCGTGGTCGAAAATCACGTCCGTGAGGGTGGTCCTGGCCCCCCAGAAGCTTCTCGCGCCCCAAGGCGGCGGCGCCGTTTCTTTCATCGATGTTCAAAGCGCCAGGACGTCAAAGGACGTCTATTTCCGCCTGCGCTGGCCGGATGCGACCAAGGACTCGAAATTCGAGTTGAGCGGACAGTTTGTGGACGCGGTGGCCGTGCAGTTTCCGCTTTTGCCAGACAGCATGCCTTCGCCCTTCATGGGAGAGAAAGGCAAGCCCGTCAATATTTGGCGCTGGAGCGCTGCCATGCAGGAGCCGCAGCGCTTCCCCACGGCCTACGCGGACTATCACCGGCCGGACGCGGTGGAAAAAACCATCCTCTATCCCACCCAGGCCGAAGACCTCGCGGCGGAAGGCTTCGGAACTTTGACCAAGCGAGAGCAGCGGAGCGTCAGCGCCAAAGGCATCTGGGCCGACGGCTTCTGGACCGCGGTGTTTAAGCGCAAATTGACCGTTCCCGATGGAACCGCATTTAAGAAAGGGACGGTTCTGCCCGTGGCCTTCGCGGTCTGGGACGGTTCGGGCAAGGAGCGCGACGGCGCCAAATCCTTCTCCGTATGGCACAACCTGCTTCTCGACCGGCCGGCTCCCGCGTTGGCCAAAAATCCCATTGAGCGCGGCCGCCGCGTCTATAACCGCTACGGCTGCGCGACCTGCCACGGACCCGCAGGCGAGGGCGGCGTTGCCAACCCGAATTCCCAAGTTGATCCCATCCCCCCTCTTAAGCGCGTGGCGGAAGGCTTCACGGAGGAGGAGATAAAAGCCGTCATTTTAAAGGGCCGAATGCCCGTGGCCAAGGACCCCAACGGCATCAAGCCGCGCCTATGGATGAACTCCTGGAAGGCCCTTATGGACGAAGAGGAACTGCATGTGCTGGTGGATTATCTCTTCAGCCTCATGCCCAAAGAGGAAGAAGGCTGGTAGGGTTCCTGGATAATAACTTTTTTGGCGCAAACGCGCATGTTAAGAGGTAACGGAGAGGTGCAAACCAATGCTGCCTAACATAGGAATGGGCGAATTGCTGGTGATATCAGCCATCGCGCTCCTGCTTTTTGGAGCCAAACGGCTGCCGGAAGTCGCCCGCGGGCTCGGAAAGTCCGTCAACGCCTTCAAACAGGGGCTTAAAGAAATTTCCAGCGGCGCGGAGGAGACTCCGGCGCCCAAGCCGCTTCCACAGGAAGAGAAGAAAGCGTAACGCCGGAATCGGAGGGCGCAAAGATGCCCGGGATGACCAGGCAGGAGCTCGCCGTGATCGCTCCGGAACAGGCTCTTCAAAAAATATTGGACCACGCTCAGCCGCTCGAGGCTGAACCCGCGGCGCTGGCCCAATGCGCCGGCCGGATTCTGGCCCAGGATTTGTCGGCCGGGGAAAATCTTCTCCGGCCCGGCGAAAACATCCTCCGCCGCGCGGAAGATGTGCGGCGCAGCGATCTCCTGCTCAAAAAGGGGAGCCTCCTGCGCCCGTATGAAATCGCGCTTTTGGCCGCCCAGGGCTTTGAAATGGTGCCCGTGATTCGCAGGCCGATCGTGGCCATATTGGCCACGGGCGATGAGCTCATCGATGCTTCAAAGCCGCTGTCTCGGGGAAAAATCCGAAACTGCAACGGTCCCGCCATCTCCGGCGCGCTTTCAAGGTGGAATCTCGCCTCGATGGACCTCGGCATCTCCCGCGATGACCCCGACGAGCTGGAGGCCGCGCTAAAGCCGGCCTTGGCGCGGGCGGATGTCGTCGTGATTTCCGGATGCGCTTCGGTGGGAGACTTCGACCACGCCAAGAGCGCGCTGCGCCGGCTTGGGGCCGAGGATATTTTCTGGAAGCTGGCCATCAAGCCGGGCGAACCCTTTTTATTCGCCGTGCATCGCTCCAAACCCGGCGGCCCCCTGCGCAGCCCCAGGCGCAGTGCCCTGGGACCCAGAAGCCCCAGAGGGGCGTGGGGAGCTTCGGGGACCATGAATCGCCGGAGGCGCGGCGGCCGCCCGTTGCCCATCTTTGGGCTTCCGGGAAATCCCGTCGCCGCTCTCATTTGCCTGGAGGAGTTCATTCGGCCGGCGCTGGAAAAAATGCAGGGCTACGCGCCGAAACACCCAAGTTATCACCTGCGGGCTAGAGCCGTCAACGGCTATGACAAGCCCTCCGACCGACGGGAATATCTTTTCTGCCGGGCTAGCTTGGGCGATGGGGACTTTAAACTTCACATCCTCCGGCAGCACGGCGCCGCCATGATGGGCGCCGCCTGCTCGGCCAACGCTCTTGCCGCCGCTCCTCCGGGAGGCGGCCGCATCCAACCGGGGGATTGGCTGCCGTTCCGGTGGCTGAAATAGGCCATGCTGCGCAATGTGACGGGCGTGATATTGGCGGGCGGACTCAGCCGCCGCTTTGGCTCCAACAAAGCCTTGGCGCCTTGGGGTGGTAAAAAGCTCGTGGAGCATATGGCGGCCAAGCTCTCCCCGCTTTTTCCGGAAGTTATGGTTTTGGCAAAAAACCGCGGCGACTATGGGTTTCTACGCGGCGTCAATGTGCGCGTGGAAGCGGATTTGCTGCCTGAAAACCACCCTCTGGGAGGAATCTATTCCGCCTTGTCGCTTGCCGGAACGAAATCCGTCTTTGTCTGCGGCTGCGACATGCCTCTGCTCGACCCGGAGCTGGTCCGTCGTTTGTGGAAAGCCGGCCGGCGCCATGACGCCGCGGTCCCCGTGTGGAATTTAAGGCTTGAGCCGCTTTGCGGAATCTACTCGAGAAACTGCGCGCCGGCCATAGACGCCATGCTGCGGGAAGGCTGCTTCAAGATTCAAGAGCTTTTCAACCGGGTGCGCACCCGGTTTTTTCTGCATGAGGAAGTGCAGGCGGTCGATCCCGCCGGACTCTCTTTCATGGATGTCGACACCCGTGAAGATTTCAAGCGCGTTGGAAAAGCGCGGCGCGAGGCGGCCGCGATTTATGCCCGTTGATTCTTTCAACCGGCGCATCGACTACCTGCGCCTCTCGGCGACGGATCGCTGCAACCTGCGCTGCCTCTATTGCCTTCCGGAGTTCTACGCGCGTTTTGCGCCGGCCGAAGAGCTTTTAAGCCACTTGGAAATTGAGGAATTGGCGGCCTGCTTCGCGGAGCTGGGCGTTTCCAAAATCCGCGTCACCGGAGGCGAACCCCTGGTGCGCCCGGCCATCGCAGACTTGATCGGCCGTCTGGCGAAGCTGCGCGGCGTTTCGGAAGTCTCCCTGAGCACCAACGGGATTCTGCTCGCTCCGCTGGCCCGGGAGTTGGCGCAGGCGGGCCTAAAAAGAGTCAACATCAGCTTGGACACTCTGCGGCCGGAGCGCTTCAGGCAAATCACGCGGTTTGGGAAGCTGGCGGCGGTGCTGGAGGGCGTGGAGGCCGCCCTCAAGGCGGGCCTCAACCCCGTGAAGCTCAATGTCGTCGTGGCGCGCGGGATGAACGCCGATGAGATCGGCGAATTCGTCGAGTTGACGCGGTCGCTGCCGCTGCACGTGCGATTCATCGAGCTCATGCCTATGGGAGAAACGGGCTTTTTTTCCGAAGAAAGGCGAGTGCCCCTCCAAGAGATGATGGAGCGGGCAGCCCCGCTCAGGGCCCTGGGCCCGGACGAGCGCCCCGTGGGCCATGGGCCCGCGCGCTACTACCGCAGGCCGGGAGCGCAGGGGACCGTGGGCTTTATCAGCCCCTTGAGCTGCGGCTTCTGCTCTGCCTGCAACCGCGTGCGCCTGACGGCCAGGGGAGTTCTGGTTCCCTGCCTGGACGCCTCTGAAGGCACGGACCTGCGCCAAGCGCTGCGCGATAAAGCCGGGCGCGCCCATCTTCAGAAGCTGATCTTAAGCGTCATTGAAAATAAACCCCGGCGGCACTCGATGCTTGAAAGAGCCGCCGGCCTCTCTCCGAACCCGAGGTTCATGTGCCAAATCGGGGGTTGACCATGCCTGAAACCGCTGAAAAAAATATTCCATCGAGTTGGGTCTACCGCTACCAAAACGGGCTCTACGTGAATTTGACCAATCGCTGTCCGACCGCCTGCGCCTTCTGCATCAAGAGCGCGTGGAAGATGAGGTATCGAGGATACGACTTGCGGCTGCGCAAAGAGCCGGCGGCGCAGGAGGTGCTGCGGGAGGTGGCCGGAGCGGCCGCTTTCGGCGAGCTCATCTTCTGCGGCTACGGAGAACCCACCTACCGGCTTCAAGAAATGCTGGAAATCGCCCGCCATCTCAAGGCGGAATGGAAAAGGCGGCCCGACGCGCCTCGCATCCGGCTCAATACCGTCGGCCTGGGCAGCCTCATTCATGGGCGCGACATCGTCGCCGATTTGACCGGCAGCATTGATTCCGTCTCCGTCAGCCTCAACACGGCCGACCCAAAACAGTGGCTGAGCCTGATGCGGCCGGCGGCGCCGTACCGCAAGGAAGGCTTTGAAAGCGTGCTGCGCTTCATCCGCCTATGCGCGCGGCTTTTGCCCGAAACCTGCGTGACCGCCGTGGACCTGCCGGAAGTGGACATCGCCAAGTGCAGGTCCACAGCGCGCGCTTTAGGCGCCAAGTTCCGCCTGAGACCATTATTGGACCCGTGACGTTTTTTTGCGCGGCTGGGGCTGTTGACTACGCCTGCGGGTTTGCTAGAATAAGCTACGGCCGCTTGGCTCGGGTTTTGGCGCCCGCATAATAAAATGTTCCGCTGGATTTACCAAAAATCCATTCTTTTGGTTTTGCTGCTGATCGTGCTGCCATCGGCTATCGTCAATTCTTTGCCGGAATACACGCGCATCGGCCTTCACTACAGGGCACTGATGAGATTCAAGGCCCTCCCCAAGGCAAAAAAAGGGGACGTGCTGTCTCAGCGGCTTTTGGGGCAAAGATACGCCAGGGGCTTGTTCACGCAAAAAAATCCGGCCGAGGCGGTGAAGTGGTACCGCCAAGCGGCCGACCAAGCAGACATCACATCCCAATTTGAGCTCGGCAAGCTTTACGCCTCGGGCGAGGGGCTGCCCGTGGATTATCCCGAGGCGCTCAAATGGCTCTATAAGGCCGCCGAGAAAGGCCATGTGGAGGCGCAAAGCAACATCGGCACATTTTACGAAAACGGCATGGGCGTCCGGCAAGACTACCTCGCGGCAGCGAAATGGTACTACCGCGCCGCCACGCAGGGCTACGCCGACGCGCAGTTCAACCTAGGCAATTTGTACCTGCAAGGCTTGGGCGTTAAGAAGAATCCCGCAAAAGCGGAGGAATGGTACCGCAAGGCGGCCAACCAGAGCCACAGCGAAGCTCAATTCAACCTGGGCTACCTATATTACTCCGGAGAAGCCGGCGGGCGGGATTACGAGCGAGCGGCCAAATGGTTCCGCGACGCCGCCGACCAGGGCAATGTCCTGGCCCAATATTATCTGGGGCTGCAGTACAGCCGCGGGGTAGGCGCGCCCAAAGATCCAGCCAAAGCGGCGGATTGGTTCCAAAAAGCGGCCGAGCAAGGACATGAGGACGCCCAACTGCAGCTCGGCGTCATCTATTATCACAATCAGAAATTGGATGAAGCCAACGAATGGCTGACTCTGGCCGCTGAACAGGGAAACGCCGAAGCAAAAACCTACCTGGATAAAATCCAGCCTGTTCTTAACAATAAATGATTCTTCGTCGCACCCTGAGCGCTTTCCCGCTCGACGACTCGATCACTTGCCCCTCTGCCACTCTACCACTATACCACTCTATCACTGTACCACTACCATAACGGCTCATACCGCCGGCTTAGCAGCGTTCCATCAAGGGGGTAGAAGTCGGATTCTTACGGCTGTGGGTGTTGGGCGGGACGCGAATAGGTGACGATGTCATCATCTACCAGGCGGATGCCAAAATCCCGCCCTTTATCGTTTTCAGCAAACCACCAAATCTGCTTTTTGAGTTCTTCCTTCGTATAGGTCCATACCCGGAAGTCCCAGCCTTCAGGCCAGAAAACGGACAGAGTTTCCGTAAACCGGTCCTGCGAGTAGTAAATCCTGTAATCCCGGCTTCCGAAATGAAGCGGCGTCGCCTTGGACTGAAGATTCCAGTAAAGGTCTTGGAGCTGCAGTTGGACGGCGGGAGCGGGCTGTTTAAACGGCGTGAAGGTGATGAGGGCGTTGGGCTCGATCCGCTCCTTGCGAATATCGAAAAATTCGCCCGCGCCGAAATTCCAGGAGTAAACGCCCGTCTCCAAACGCTGAAACTCCCAGGAATATTCGGTCGAGCTTCCATAGTTGCGCGAGTAGCCCAGGCGGCGGTTGCCCTGGTCGTCAAAGAGGATGTAAAAGAGATATTCCTCGCGGCCGAGGCGCAGCCATCTGCCCGCGCCGCGCTGCCGCTGCTCAATTTGAGTCAAACCCAGGCGGCCCTCTTCTTGTTCGGCCGAGAGGGCAACCGTCACGGGGACGGGTTGGGACGCGTACGAGTCGAACCAGTTGCCTTCCTGCCGGAGCTTCTCCAAGCCGCCGGCCCATGTTCCGGAGGGGATGAGCCACAGCGCCCCGATCAATATTTTGAGCATGAATTTATGTTAACTTTTACGGTTTAAAGTGTCAAATAAAAAAACCGCTTCCGAACTGAGTGTATTTTCACTCTACCACTTTACCACTCTACCACTTTATCACTTCTTCACCGCCCCACTATGATGTTCTTTCAACCGCCACCGCCACCGCCTCGCCTCCGCCCAAGCAGATGGCCGCCACGCCGCGGCGAAGATTTTCCTGTTTTAAGGCATGCAGCAGCGTCACTAAGATACGGGCTCCGCTGGCTCCGATGGGGTGGCCCAAAGCGACGGCCCCGCCGCGGACGTTGACCTTGTTGGCGGGAATGCCGGCCAGCTTCATGACCGCCAAAGCCACGACGCTGAAGGCCTCGTTGATCTCAAAGAGGTCCACTTCCGCAACCTTCCAGCCCAGCTTTGAAAGCAGTTTTTCGATGGCGCCGGCGGGCGCGGTGGTAAACCACTCCGGCTCCTGACTGTGCGTGGCCCAGCCGCGGACGGCGGCCATCGGTTCAAGACCGAGCGCTTGAGCCCGGGAAGCGGAAGCCAGCACCAGCGCCGCGGCTCCATCGTCGATCTTGGATGAATTAGCCGCCGTCACGCTGCCGCCGGGCTTGAAAGCGGGCTTAAGTTTGGAGATTTTTTCAAATTTGACCCGCTGGGGCTCCTCGTCCTCCAAGAGGCCGTCCACGACCGCGATCTCCTCGGCGAAAAGTCCCTTGCGCTGCGACTCCTGAGCTCTCTGGTAGCTCAGTATCGCGAAAGCGTCCTGCTCCTCCCGCGAGATCGCGTGCTTTTCCGCGCAAAGCTCTCCGCAGATGCCCATCGACATGTCCTTATACGGGTCCCACAACCCATCTTTAATCACTGAGTCGATCAATTGGCTGTGTCCCAGGCGGTAACCGGAGCGCGCCTTTTCCAAAAGGTAGGGCGCCTTGCTCATGGATTCCATGCCGCCCGCCACGACGATGGAGGAGTCGCCCAGCCGGATGGACTGAGCCCCCAACATCACCGCCTTCAGGCCCGAGCCGCAGACTTTGTTGACCGTCGTCGCGCCCGTTTGAACGGGAATGCCGGCGCCGATGGACGCTTGGCGCGCGGGGGCTTGGCCGATGCCGGCGGAAAGAACGTTCCCAAAAATCACCTCATCCACATTTTTGGGCGCGAGGCGGGCCGCTTCCAGAGCCCCGACAATGGCTTTGGCGCCGAGTTGAGGCGCCGTGTAGCTGGCCAGCGCCCCGTTGAGAGTCCCGATGGGCGTCCGGCGACCGCTTAAAATGACGGTTTGTTCCATAATAACCTCCCCTTGTCACACCCTGCGCTTCTCAACGACAATGGCAAAGTGGTGTGCCACTCTATCACTTCAGTTTGTTAAGGAAAACTAGGTAAAATACACGGCCCGGCCCACAAAGCCGCACAGGACCGACGCAACGGCGCCGACGGCCATATTGAACCAGGTGATGTCTTGAATGCGCCGGAGCTTCAAGTAAACCAAATACGCCGTCCACGCCAGCGCCATGGGAAACCATAGGCGGCCCGGCAAAAAAAAGCAAAGGCAGAGGACGAGCCTCTCCGCCATCCCCAGATACTTGGCGTCAAAATCCGGAAATACGCCGTTGAAGAAATCCTTCTCTAAAAAATAAATCATCACCGTCGTAAAATGCGTCACCAGGACGAAGAGGATTCCCAAAATCACCCAGCGCTCCGGTATCGGCCGCTGCATCCCTCCGCCCGTGAGCATCTCCAAAGGGAAAACCATGAAGATGACGGCATAATGAATGAATTGGTCCCAAACGAAATAAAGCGTGTTGTCGGAGGTGTGGAACTTGAAAATCGTGAACACCCGCCATTGGTCCTCAATGAAATGAGTGATAAAAATGATCAAAACGCAGGCCCAGCCTTGAAGCCGGAAATATTGATTATCGACCCAGTAATCGCCCAGGTAGCGGTAGGTCAATAGGAGGTTCACAACCGGGTGCATGCCGCTGTGAAACAGCATGCCCATGACGTTGCTGCGCTTCCAATGGTTGACGAAATTGGATTGCAGCGTGAAGTCGGCGATCAAATGCCCCAGGACCAGACGCCAAAATATCAGCATACAACAGCCGGACGGCCTACTTGGCCGTTAAAGCAAAGACGGGCTCCCATTCCGCGGGAGGCGGGATGAGCACGTAATCATTGCAGGCTTTTAAGTAAATCGCCGACGGCTTATCGGCCGGATTGAGTTTGGCGACCTGTTGGAAACAGCGCTGCGCCTCGGCAAAATTCTTGTTTTGATAGTGCCCGAGCCCCTCGACGTAAATCGGCAGGGTTTTGGCATGCGCCGCCGGCAGCTGCCCTTTCTTGCCCAAGAGCTCATACACGCGGATGGGCACCTGTTTTCCAACGACCCGCACACGGCCCAGCTCGCGGCACTCCACGGAGCCTTCCGCTCCGGAAACGGTCGCCTCGCTGGCCATAATCCGCGTGCCGAAAAATTTATTGGCCCCCTCCAGCCGGGAACCCAGGTTGACCTCATCGCCTATGACGGTGTAAGAGAAGCGCATCGTCGAGCCCATGTTGCCGACCACCATCGCGCCTGAGTTGATGCCGATGCGGACATCGGGAGTGACCTTGGCGCCGTTTTGTATGGCCTCGGCGTTGAGCTTTTCAAGCACTTCCAGGCATTCGACCGCCGCCTGGCAGATGAGGGCGCGGTGGCGCGGCTGGTCCACCGGCGCGTTCCAAAACGCCATGATGCAGTCCCCGATATACTTATCCACCACGCCGTCGTAGCTGATGATGGTGTCGGTCAGCGCCGACATATACTTGTTGAGGAAGCGGGTGAGCTCTTCCGGATCCATCTTTTCCGAAATGGTGGTGAAGTGCGCGATGTCCAAAAAGAAAACCGACATGTCGCGCCGGTCGCCGCCGAGCTTGAGTTTGCTGGGGTCGCTGACGACCGCGTCGACCACCTTCGGCGATAGATATTGGCTGAACGTGCTCTTGATCCAGCGTTTTTCCTGCTGCTCCGTCAAAACGCGGTGCACGGACAGCACCATGAACGACCCGGCCAAGGAGACCGCCGGGGCGATAAAATCCAGATGCCAAAGCATTTTATAAAGCGCGAAATTACTCAGCGCCCAGAGAGCCAAAACGCCGCAAACCACCGCGGCCCCATGCATGGCGGAAAGCTTGCGCAGGGACACCGGAACCCAGATGAACAATAGGGTGAAAAACAACGCGACCAAAGGCGTCATCTGCCGGATGTAATCGTCGTTTAAAATATTGTCGATGGAGTTGCCATGGATTTCGACCCCGGCGAAGGTGGACGTAAACGGCGACGGATAATGGTCGTAAAGGCCGATGCTCGTAGACGCGATGAGCGCCAGGCTTCCCCGCAGCAGGCGCCGCTCCTCATTGGAAAGACGGTCCTGAAGAAGGTCCATAATGGAGATATAGCGGTACACCGACTGGATATAGCTTTCGGGCTCCTGGTCCGATTTCGGCCAGCCGGGATGGTAGACCAGCTGCTGGGGCGCGCGGGAGTTGATGATGGTATACCAGCGCGTGCGCCGGTACTTGTCGGTAAAGTATTTGAGCGGTTTTCCGGTGAAGCTGGCGGCGGCCGCCACGTCCAGGGAGGGGTAGGGCACCGTATACTCCTCGTCGTAGTAATGGCTGTCGTCAAAAATCATCGCGCGGCGGATATGGCCGTCCGGATCGATGACGTTGTTGACGTTGGGATAGGCGAGATACTGGCTGGTTTCGATCAACTGCGGGATCGGCGGCCGGACCATGCCGACGCGCCCATCCTTGGTAATTTGAGTCTCGACGGTGGCCAAATGCACGACGTTGCCGGCCCGGGCCGTGGCTTGCCCCAGAAGATCGTCCCCTTCCGGATGCAGGATGTTGGGATCGGGGAAAAGCACGTCGAAAACGATCGTTTTCACCCCCAGCTCCTTTAAGCGCTCGACCGCCTGGGCGTAAAGATTTCTTGGAAACGGCCAAGCGCCCAAATGCTTGATGGAGTCGTCGTCGATGGCGATCACGATGATCCGCTTGTCTCCCAGCTTGCCCCCCGTCATTCTCTCATCCATCAGGAACAGGGCGTCCTGCCAGCGGTTGTCGCTGCCCCTCCAGGCGCCCTGGAGGGTCAAAGCCAGCATCAAGACGCTGAAACAAGACGCGAAAAAAACGGCGAAATTGGTCTTGGCTTGTTCCTTGACGAGATCGGCCAACGGCTTGAACCGCCCGGCGAAGTCGAGCAGTTTTTCAATGACGGGTTCCAGCTTCCAGAGGAAGCGTTCCAATAGGCTGGGAGCTTTCATAACCAGACCACCATTCTATCCCCGCATGAGGAGATTGTCAATCCTTACCTGAAAACAATTTTGTTATACTATCTTCCGCATGCGCGCGACGGCGCTGGAAATTCCTCTCGTCTCACCTCCCGGCAATTTGCCGGGCCGGACTTCCAGCGGCCTGGAAGGAGCGATACTTCGCGCTCTGGCGTACGCGGACGTCTTCGACTACCCGCTGTCTTTGGAAGAAATCCACCGCTACCTGGACGGATCGCAAGCCTCCAAAGAAGAAACGCTCTCCATTTTGTCGAGCCATCGGATGCGCCGGGAGGTCGGCCGGCTGCGGGGCTTGTATGCGCTGGCGGGGCGCGAAAATCTGGCCGGGACGCGCCTTCGCCGCGCCCAATTTTGCGCCCGGCTGTGGCCGCGGGCGCTGCGATACGGCCGCTGCATCGGCCGGCTTCCCTTCGTGCGGCTGGTCGCCGTCACGGGCGGCCTGGCGATGAACAACGTGGACCCCGATGGAGACGTCGACATCGATTATTTCATCGTCACGGCGCCGCGGCGGTTGTGGCTCTGCCGCTTGGCGGTTCTGGCTCTGACCAAGGCCGCCTCCCGGTTCGGCTTCCGGCTTTGCGCCAATTACTTTCTTTCCGAACAGGCGATGCGGGTGCCTGAAAGAAATCTTTACACCGCACGGGAAATCTGCCAGATGGTTCCCGTGGCGGGCATGGAAACTTATAGAGAACTTCGCCGGCTCAATGATTGGACCTCCGATTTCCTGCCAAACGCGGGCCAAGAACCCGATACCGGCTTTCTTAATAAGCGTTGGGCTCCCGCTCCGGCCGTCCGGGAACCTCTCCAACGTCTGGCTGAAGCAACGTTAAGAAGGAGGGCTTTCGACCCCCTCGAAGGCTGGGCCATGAACCGCCTCTCTAGAAAACTGGTCAAGCTAAGCATCTTGGCCGAAGCCGAAGCGCGGGCCACCTTCACTCCCGATTGGCAAAAATCGGTGCGACTGGGCAAATATCCCGCAATCATGGAAGCTTTCCAGCGGCGGCTTGACCGCCTCGGGCTTGCGGAACGTGGGCCGGAGCGCGGCCGTCAAAAAATCCTGCTTCCCGCTTTCCAATGAAGATATTGATCGCTCAACCCTATTTCAGGGTCCTGGACCCGGCCGAGTGGAAAAACCAGATGCCTTATCCGGCTCTGAGCGCGCTTTACGCGGCGACCGTCCTGCGCGGCTTGGGGCACGATATCCATTTTTTCGACGGCATGCTGGCTTCACGCCCAAAAAACCTGGATGACGAACTGCGGGATCTTCGGCCCGACCTTTTTTTGCTCTTGGACGACGATTTCAACTATCTGACGAAGATGTGCCTGTCCAACATGCGCCGCGCCGCGCTCAAAGCTCTGGAAACAGCCCAGGAACTGGGCATTGCTGCCTTTATTCACTCCTCCGACGCCGCCGATCACCCGCGGCCGTATCTGGAACGAGGGGCATGGGCGGTGATTTTGCAGGAAGCGGAGAGCGCCCTTCCCGACGTCATCACCGCCATCGAAAAGGGAAATTTCAAGCAAACCCGCGAAAAAATACCGGGACTGCTTTTGGGGGGCGGCGAACGGAGTCCAAAAAGGGAGGCGCTCAAGGATTTGGATCTTCTGCCGGAGCCGGATTATGATTTCGTCGACCTCGCCGCCTACAGGAAAATTTGGATTAAAAACCACGGATATTTTTCGCTCAACATCTCCACGGCCCGGGGCTGTCCCTTCGGCTGCAATTGGTGCGCCAAACCTCTTTATGGCCAAGCCTACCACAGCCATTCCCCCGCCAGAGTGGCCGGACGCATGCGTCGCTTAAGCCGGCGCTACAACGCCGACCATTTCTGGATCACCGACGATATCTTCGGTTTGAAGCCCGGTTGGCTCAGGGAGTTCGCCCGCGAATGCGCCTCTCAAGACGCGCGCGTTCCATATAAATGCCTGTCCCGGGCCGATTTGCTTCTCCGGGACGGCACGGTGGAGCTTCTAAAGCGTTCCGGATGCAGAACCATCTGGCTCGGAGCCGAATCCGGCAGCCAGAAAGTGTTGAACGCCATGGAAAAAGGCGTTTCGGTGGAGCAGATCTACGAGGCGGCGCGCCTGGTGCGCCGCGAAAACATGGAGATCGCTTTTTTCCTGCAGATCGGGTACCCGGAAGAAACATGGGACGATATTTCGCTGACGCGGAAAATGGTCCGGGACTTGACGCCGGACGGCCTGGGCATTTCCGTCTCCTATCCGCTTCCCGGCACTAAATTTTTTGAGCGGGTATCCAGCCGGCAGCTCTCCAAAACCCGCTGGACCCACTCCAAGGATTTGGATCTTTTGTTTGCCGGAACCTACGGACGGCAATTTTACCGGTTTCTGCAGCGCTTTATTCACGCCGAGCACCGTATTTTCAGGATCTGCAGAAACAAACAATGGCGGCAATGGCATCGCCTGGCGGCCTCCATCTTGAGATGGACGTTCTACGGCGCGCTGTTGGCGATCAAGTCTTGCGTGGAGCGTCCCGCCCGCCCAGCGCCCCGCGTCCGATCGAACACTCGATCACTCGACCACTTGAGCACTGATCACTCTACCGCTCGCCCACTTTACCACTCTACCACTCTGCCGCCGTATCACTCTATCACTCTACCACTTTACCACTCTACCACTGGTGGACAAGTTAAGGTGGACTCAATATGAGCGACATCCTTTTATCGCACGCTTATTTCATCGCCGAAGACCCCCGGGAGCAAGGGATCATGAAGCCTTATCCTCCTCTGGGCCTGCTCTACATCAGCTCCCACCTCAAAGCCAAGGGCTTTGCCGTGGACCTCTTCGACGGCACTTTCAAAAGCATGCCTGACTTCGAAAACCACCTCTGGACGACGCGCCCCCCCGTGACGGGCCTGTACTGCACGTTAATGAGCAAGCCTCACGTCCTGAAAATGATCCAACTGTGCAAGGCCGCGGGAAGCCGGGTTATTTTAGGAGGGCCTGAGCCGCCGCCATACGCCCTCGAGTACCTTCGCTCCGGCGCCGACGTCGTCGTGCATGGCGAGGGGGAACTGGCGCTGCAAGAGCTCATCCCCCATCTCAAGCGCTTCGGCGCCGCGGGTCTCAACTCCATTGAGGGCATTTCCTTTCTTGACGAGGACGGCCGCTTGGTTCAAACGCCGCCGCGAGCCCAAATTATAAACCTCTCCCAACAGCCTTGGCCGGACCGCGAAGCCATCGACATGGACCGCTATCTGGGGGCGTGGAAAACGCATCACGGATCAAGCTCGGTCTCGCTCATCACGGCCCGCGGCTGCCCCTATACCTGCGCCTGGTGCAGCCACTCCGTCTTCGGCGAAACTCACCGCCGCCGGCAGCCCGGGGAAGTCGCCGAGGAAATCGCCTGGCTCCAAAATAAATACGCCCCGGACCGGCTTTGGTACGCCGACGACGTCTTTACCATCCATCGCGGCTGGATTCTGGAATTCGCAAGGGAGCTAAAAAAACGCGGCCTTAAAATTCCCTTTGAATGCATTTCTCGGGCCGACCGCCTCGATGACGCGCTCATCGCCGCGCTTTGCGAAATGGGCTGCTTCCGGCTCTGGATAGGCGCCGAAAGCGGGTCCCAGAAAATCCTCGACGCCATGCGGCGCCGGACCACGATTGAAGACGTCCGATTAAAAACCAGGAGCCTGCAAAATAACGGCATTCAGGTTGGGATGTTCGTCATGCTCGGCTACGAAGGCGAGCAATGCTCCGACATCGAGGCGACGGTGGACCACCTCAAAAAGTCCGCTCCGGATGTTTTCTTGAGCACGGTCGCCTATCCCATCAAAGGCACCCGCTATTATGAGGCCGTTTCGGATAAAATCGTTTCCAGCTTAAGCTGGCCCGCGCGCACCGACCGCGACCTCAAAATATCGGGCCGGCGCTCCAAAAGGTTCTATGCCCACGCGACCCGCTGGATGGACAACGAGGTGAATTTCCATAAATTGCGGGTCCAAAATTCTCTCAACCTTCCCCGCATGCTCAAGCTCTTGGCCAACGCCAAGCGCGGCCGTCTCGGCATGTGGTGGACCCGCAACGAGACGGAGGAGGACCCGTCGCAAGGCGCCGGCGGGCGCGGCTGGCCCGCCCGAGACCGGGCGGAGGCCGCATGGTGAGCCGGGCGCAGGAAGCGTCCCCTTTCGACGCGGTCGCCCGGGATTACGACCGCACCTTCACTTTTACGACTCTCGGCCGGATGCTGCGCGCTCGAGTTTGGGAGCACTTGGCCGAGCATTTCAAGGCGGGCGAGCGCGTCCTGGATTTGGCGTGCGGCACCGGCGAAGACGCCGTCTGGCTGGCCCAACGAGGCGTACGGGTCGCCGCCGCGGACGCTTCCGGAACAATGCTCGACATCGCCCGCGCCAAAGCCGCGCGCGCCGGGATTGCCGGCGGGATAGAATTTAGAAGCCTGCGCATCGAACGACTGCCGGCCTATGCCTCCCAACAGCCCCCCTTTTCTTTTGACGGCGCCTTCTCCAATTTCGGAGGACTCAACGCGGTGGAAGACAGAACGCCCGTCTTTGAGGCTTTGTTCCGCCTGCTTAAACCCGGCGGCAAGCTGATTCTGGTCGTGATGGGCCCCTGCTGCCCCTGGGAGATCGCCGGAAATATCCTGCGCCTTGAGCCGCGCAAAGCTTTCCGGCGCTGGAAGAAAAGCGCGCCGGCGATCATCGGCGGCCGCGCCCTTCGCGTCCGCTATCCGTCGGCCGCAAAGCTTCAAAAGGAGCTTTCCGGAAATTTCCGCCTCATCGATGCGCAAAGCCTGGGCTTATGGCTGCCGACGACCGAGTTCAGGGGGCTGGCGCACCAATGGCCCCGTCTCTTCGCTTTTCTCAATCGCCTGGAAAAATCTACCGCCTCCATCACCCGAGGCTGGGGAGACCACTCCATTGTCATCGCCGCGAGAAAGCCTTAACAACGCCCATCGCCTGACAGGCTGGAGAGCCCGTTGGACGCGCCGCTGGCTGTCGCTGAAATACCGGATTTTTCACCGAGGGTATCGTCGTCTTGTCTTGGAAAAAATCCCCGAAGCGGCGTTCGTGGTTCTTCCGGACGTCTTCAACCCCGTTTTATTTCGCATCGGCCCGTTTTTGGGAAGGGCCGCTTCCAAGCTGATCGCCTCAAAGGCGGCTGCCTCCGCCGCGAACGCGCCCATCCGGGTTTTGGATGTCGGAACCGGTTCCGGGGTCTGCGCCGTCCTCGCCGCCCAGGCAGGAGCGGCGGCGGTGGCCACAGACATCAATCCGGAGGCGGTGCGCTGCGCCAAAATCAACGCCCTGCTCAACGACCTCGAAGAGCGCATCGAGGTGCGGCGGAAAAACTTATTAGAGGACCTCCATGGAGAAAGGTTCGACCTTGTGTTGTTCAGCCCGCCGTTTTATATCGGCCGGCCTCGAGACTGGCTGGACTGCGCCTGGCGCAGCGAGGACGTCTTTGAGCGCTTCGCGGAGGGTTTGCCGGCGGCGTTAAAACCGGACGGGCAAGCCCTGATCGCCCTTTCCACCGATGGAGCCGGCCAATATTTCTTAAATTTGATGCGGCAGCGCGGATTCGACGTGTCCCTCCATCAGCAAGAGCATTGGGGAAATGAAATCGCCGCCATCTACAGCGTCCGGCCCCAAGGATAAAGGACGGCGCGCCGATGATTATTTTATACAACCCTCAAAGCAGCGCGGCCCGCAAGCCTATTCTTCCGATGTCGCTCCTGGCTCTGGCCGCGCAGTTGGAAGGGCGCCGCCCTTGCCGGATCATCGACGGCAACTTGGACGATCATCCGGTGGACAGCATCGCCCGGATCATCGGCGAGAATTCTGCCGGCGTTCTTGGAGTCACGGTGATGCCCGGCCCCCAATTGTTGGCCGCTACGCGGGACTGCCGGGCGATCAAAAACCGCTTTCCCCACGTGACCATCGTTTGGGGGGGCTACTTCCCCACGCAGCACCCGCGCCCCTGCCTCAACGCCCCCTACGTGGATTTCGCGCTCCAAGGACACGCTGACTTCGCCTTGCATGCCTTCTTGGAGATGCTCGAGGGGCGCATGCGCCCATCGGAGGTGCCGGGATTGGTCTACCGGGATCCATCCGGCGGCTCCGTGCGGCAGGTTCCGGCGGGACCGGTTCCCCACCCCGCGCATCTGCCCCCTTTTCCCTATCACCGGGTGCCGATGCAGCGCTATATCCGCAACACCTATCTCGGTTCGCGCACCTTGCCGGACCACACCAGTTACGGCTGCCCGTTTTTTTGCAATTTCTGCGGCGTCGTCAAACTCGCCAACGGCAGGTGGCTGGCCCAGTCGGCCGAACGCATCGCCGGGAATGTGGCGATGATGATGCGCCGCTGGAACGTCAACGCCGTCGAGTTTTTCGACAATAATTTCTTTGTCCAAGAGGCTCGCGTGGCCGAGTTCGCCGACCGCATAAAGAAGTTTGGAATCGGCTGGTGGGGAGAGGGGCGCATCGACACCATGCTCCAATTCGACGATCGGACCTGGCGCGCTATGGCGGAAAGCGGCTTGCGCATGGTTTTTTTGGGCGCCGAATCCGGTTCCGATGAGACGCTCAAAAGAATGAAAAAGCAAGGGACAGCCTGCGCCGCGAAAACGCTGGCGATGGCCCAAAAATGCGCCCAATGGGGAATTATTCCGGAATTTTCCTTCATGCTCGGAAATCCGCCGGACCCGGAAAAAGACGCGCAAGCGACGACGGCCTTCATACGCAAGCTCAAAAAAATCAATCCTCAAGCCGAGATAATCCTTTATCACTACACCCCGGTTCCGCTTCAGGGAGAACTTTACGAGGCGGCACAGGGACGAGGATTCCGCTTTCCTGAACGCTTGGAGGAATGGGTGCGCCCGGAGTGGCAGCGGGTAGCCGCGCATCGCCCCGAATCCATGCCCTGGTTCTCCTCCAACCTGACAAGCCGTATTCGTAATTTTGAAAAAGTGCTCAATGCCTATTACCCCACGGCCACCGACATCAAGCTGGGGAAACTGCATAGGTTGTTCTTGCGCGGCCTGAGCGCTTGGCGCTACCGCCTGCATTTTTACCGACTGCCCTGGGAACTGCGCGCCGCAAACCGCCTCTTGAAATATCAGCGCCCGGAAACTTCGGGATTTTAAATGCTCGCCCGCCGGCTTCTCCAACCGCTTAAGACCGCCAATATGAGATTTTTTCCGGATTCTTTCCCCTACGCTCCGGATTGGGTCGTTCTGGGGGTCAACAACGCCTGCAACCTGCGTTGCAAAATGTGCGACGTGGGCGCCGGCTACAAGGCGAGCAACTTCTACCACAATATGACTGGCGCAAAGCCCTTGAACATGCCCCGGGAGCTTATTTTTAAGATCATTGATGAGACCGCGCGCTATTTTCCGAAAGCTAAGCTGGGCTACGGCTTCACCGAACCGCTGCTTTATCCGCATCTGGTCGAATCCATTCGCTATGCCAAACAAAAACGGCTAACCACGGCGCTGACGACCAACGCCTTCGGATTGGAGCGCCTGGCGGTGGATTTGGCGTTGGCGGGGCTGGATGAAGTGAGCGTCTCGCTGGATGGCCCGCCGGAAATTCACAACGCCATCCGGGGCCACGCGCGCTCCTTTGCCGGCGCTTTTGAGGGAATCAAAAAGATTTTCAAGATCAAAGGCCCTGCGCCCGAAGTTTCCATATTTTGCGCCGTCACGGAGTGGAACATCGGCCACTTGGTGAGATTTGCGGAATTGTTTAAATCCTTTCCGCTCCGCCGGCTCGGTTTTTGCATACGAACTTTACCCCGCCCGATGTTGCCGGGGCGCACAATGCCCTCTATGGTCGTCTATACCCCGCCACCATTTCCAGTATGAAGGAAATCAACATCGAAAGAATGGACCTAAACGTCTTGTGGCGCGAGATCAAAGCCGTCGAGGAACAACCCTTTCCCTTCCCGGTCGTTTTTTCACCGAGGCTGATAGATTTTCAGGCGCTACAAGATTTTTACCTAAAACCCGGCAAATTCATCGGCGCGCGCTGCTACGATGCCTTCCGGATGCTCATGATCAAATCCGACGGTTCCGCCATGCCGGCCCACAGCCGTTGTTACAAAATAGAGGCCGGGAATCTATATCAGCAGAGTTTAAAGGATATTTGGCGATCCGAAGCGATCCGCCGCTTTCGAAAGACGCTGACCGCAGCCGGCGGTCTTTTGCCCGCCTGCGCCAGGTGCTGCAGCGCCTTCTCCACCTGACCCATGGGACCCCTGAGAATTCCAGCCGTCCGTCTTGCGCTCATCGCCGTCCTGGCGGCGTATTGGGCGTTTTTGGGCGTGGTTCCGGCATTCAACGAAATCCGAAGCGATTTTCCAAACTACTACGCGGCCGCAAGAATCGCCCTCCAAAACCCGGACGACGCCCGGCTCTACGACGACGCCTGGTTCCAGGCTAAACTCATGCAGGCCGGATTTGCCCACCCCGGCAAGTTTTCCCCCCATCCTCCCACGACGGCAATTCTCTACATGCCGCTTGCCTTTCTGCCGCCGCTGGCCGCGTTCAACACGATGACCGCCTTGAACCTTCTTTTCGTGCTTCTGGCCGTCATTTATTTATCCCGCGGGCTGTCTGCCCCCTGGACGGAGTCGTCGCTGTTGATTCTCTTATCCGGCCAAGGGCTCGTCAATTGCTTCCTGCTGGGCCAAATTTATGCAGCCGTTTCCTTGTCCGTCATTATGGGTTATTATTTTTATGCGCGTGGAAACAAAGCGGCGGCCGGCATTTTTTTCGGGCTTTTTATTCCCATTAAATATTTCCCCGTCGTTTTCTTGCCCTACTTCGCCGTTAAGAAGGAGTACCGGCTTCTGCTTTACAGCGCCATTCCCGGCGCTCTCTTCGCGGCGGCCAGCCTATGGCTGTGGGGATGGGAAACTCACCGGCGTTTTCTGAACGAGGCTTTCGGCCCCCATCTTTTATCCAACCTGTCCCTGCAAAGCCCGTTTGCGCCGGCCTTCCAATCCTTGGACGGGTTGCTGCGCCGATGGATGATCATGGACGCGGCGGCCAATCCGCGGCCGTGGATAGATTCTCAAGCGGGATTCTGGGCCGCCAAGCTCTTAGTTCTTTTTGCGCTCGGCGCCCTCGCGGTTCGCAGGTTCATTCAATATATGCATGATCCGGCCAAGCAGGCTCTCTGCCTTATTTTGCCCGCGCTCTTGGCGCTTGTCATCGCGCCGGCCACCGCCACCTACCATTTTCTGCTCCTTTGGCTGCCCGTGGGGCTTCTCTTGAAGCATTACTCCAACCAGGGTCGGCATGATTTATCGCATCTGACGCTGATGGCCTATGCGGCGATCGGGTTCATTCCTTACGGCCTGTTCTATCCATTTGCCGGGGCAGGGGGGTGGGCCTGGCTGGCTTATCCGCGCTGGTTTTTGATTTTGGCGATGTTTCTTATGGCGGCGTAGAACTCACATGGATCGCGCTTCGACCTTTGGAATTCTCGCGCGGATTTGGCAATTTGCCGCCGCTCCGGTGACGTTGTGGCTGGTGGCGTCCCGATTTGCGCCGGAGGCGCAAGGCTACTACTATGCCTTCGGGAGCTTGATCGCCTTGCAGGTGTTTTTGGAGTTGGGATTGGGCACGGTCATCTCCCAGTTTGCCGGCCATGAATGGGCCCGGCTGGCGCTCGATGAAAAGGGGCGCATCGCGGGAGCAACGGACGCCCTCTCGCGTTTGGCCGGCCTGGCGCAATCGGCCTTGCGGTGGTATGCGGCCGCCGGCGCCTTGGCGGCGGCGGGATTGGCGCTGGCCGGTTTTATCTTTTTCCGCGACGCGCCGGCGTCGCACATCCGCTGGGCGCCTGCCTGGCTGGCGCTTTGCCTGCTCACCGGCTTCAATATACTCCTATTGCCGGCGTGGCATCTTTTGGACGGCTGCAATCAAGTGGAACACACGCACGCCTATCGTTTTTTTCAAAGCGTGCTGGAAACTTTTGCGCGCTGGAGCTTTGTTTTGGGGGGAGCGGGATTGTGGACGCCGGCTCTAGCCTGCTCGGCTTCCATGGGTTGCGGTTTGGTCCTGCTGCGCTCAAGGTATTGGAACTTCTTTCGATGCCTTTGGACTGCGCCGGCTTGCGAGCGCATCGACTGGTTCAAGTCTGTCTGGCCGATGCAATGGAGAACGGCGATCACCTGGATCAGCGGCACCCTCATATTTTCGACGATGACTCTGATCGTTTTTCGCTCGCACGGCCCCGTCATCGCGGGCCAAATGGGCATGACTTGCGCGCTCATGGCCGCGCTGACTAACGCGGCGTTTATGCTGGTTTCGACAAAAACTCCCCGTTTCGCCATGCTCATCGCCCGGAAAGACTATCCGGCCCTGGACCGGCTGTTCGTAAAATCAGCCCGGGGCGCGCTGGCGGTCATCAGCCTCGGCGCGGGAGCCATGGCGGCCATGCTCTTCCTCTTGCGCCTTTTCAACCACCCGCTGGCCGCGCGGCTCTTGCCGCCGCTGCCGGCGGGCCTGCTGCTTTTGGCGGCGGTCTTCAACCAATTAAACTTTTGCTATGGAGCCTACCTAAGGGCCCACCGGCGGGAACCTTTCATGCTCACCACCGCCGCCGGCGCCGGACTCTTCTGCGCGGCCGGATCTTATTTGGCAAGCAGCTACGGTCCGGTCGGACTGGCGGCCGGATTCTTGGCCGTCAGCGCGATGATGTTGACGGCTAATTCAATGCTTTTCTTTAGACTGAGGACCGCATGGCATGCGGATCAGGACGCGACGGACAGGCGTTTTGACATCATCGCGCCGATATCGGCGGGAGATTCGATGACGGGGATGCCGGCCCCGCGCAGCGCCTCCGCCTTGGCCGCCCAGGTCCCGCTTCCGCCCTCGATGATGGCGCCCGCGTGGCCCATGCGGCGGCCGGCGGGGGCGGTCCTTCCGGCGATGAAGGCGCAGACGGGTTTGGACATATGCGCCTTGAAAAATGCGGCGGCTTCTTCTTCGGCGCTTCCGCCGATTTCGCCGATGATGAGCACCGCATCCGTTCCGGCGTCGTCTTGAAACAGGGATAAAATTTTAACGAAGTCGGCGCCCAAAACCGGATCGCCGCCTATGCCGACCACCGTGGACTGCCCAAGCCCGTGCCGGGTCAATTGCCAGACGGCCTCATAAGTGAGAGTCCCGGAGCGCGAAACGATGCCCACGGAACCGGGCTTGTGTATGTATCCCGGCATGATGCCCACCTTGGCCTGTCCGGGGCTGATGACGCCCGGGCAGTTGGGCCCGATGAGCGTCGTCTCCGGCCGACGCCCCGCCAATAAACGCTTGACTCTGGCCATGTCCCTGACCGGGATGCCTTCGGTGATGCACACAATCAGCCTGACGCCGGCGTCGGCCGCTTCCAGCACCGCATCGGCGGCGAACGGGGGCGGGACAAAAATCAGGGACGTATCGGCTCCCGTCCGCCGGACCGCCTCGGCGGCCGTGTTAAAGATGGGCACTCCAAAAATAAGCCCGCCGCCTTTCCCGGGAGTGACCCCCGCCACCACTTTGGTGCCGTAGGCGGCGCATTGCTCGGCATGAAATTTGCCGGCGGAACCGGTGATCCCCTGGACCAGAACCTTCGATTTGTTATTGACTAAAATGGACATGATATTGAAAGTGGTAGAGTGGTAGAGTGGTAGAGTGATCGGGTGATCAAGTAATCGAGTGAACGATGGGTTGACGTTGGGTTTTGAGTTCCGCTGAATCCAATCACTTTACCACCTTTACCACTTTACCACTATCTTTCCGGGCGGCTTTCACCGCTTTCTGAGCCGCATCTTCAAGGTCGGCGGCCTGCGTCAAGGGCAGCCCGGATTGCGCTAAAAGCTTGCGCCCTTCCTCGACCCGCGTTCCCTCCAGGCGCACGATCAGGGGAACATCGAGCCGCACGTGTTCCAATGCCTTCAAAATCCCCTCGGCGATGACGTCGCACTTCATGATGCCGCCGAAAATGTTGACCAAGACAGCCTCCACCTTGGGATCCTTCAGCAAAATCTCGAAGGCCTCGCGGACTTGTCCGACATTGGCGCCGCCGCCCACGTCCAAAAAATTGGCCGGTTCTCCGCCCGCCAGCTTGACGATATCCATGGTCCCCATGGCCAAGCCGGCCCCGTTGACCATGCAGCCGATGTTGCCGTCCAAGCTGATGTAGGAAATTCCCGCTTTCTTGGCCGCGCGCTCCAAATCGGTCGCGTCGAGGTCCTCCCGGACCGAGGGATGTCGAAAAAGGCCGTTGTCATCGAGGGCCACTTTGGCGTCCAGAGCGATCCATCGGAAATCCGGGGTTGTCGCCAGCGGATTGATTTCTACCAGGCTCGCGTCCTGCTCGAGAAAAAGCCTGGCCAGGGAAACGGCGATGGCGCAAAATCCGGAGACGAGCTCCGGGGCGAGCTCGAGGCCGAAGGCCAGGCGGCGCGCCTGAAACGCCTCCAGGCCGCCCCCGGGGTCCAAGGGCTCGGTCAAAATAGCCTGCGGTTTGTCCCGGGCGACGTTTTCAATTTCCATGCCGCCCTCCTTGGACGCGATCATCAGCGGACAGCCCCGCTTGCGGTCCATGACCACCGACAGGTAATATTCTTTGTCGATCTTCACGGCGGCTTCGGCCAAAATCTGATTAACGACGACGCCCCGGCCCGCCGTCTGGTGGGTCGTCAGAGACATGCCGATCATCTTCTGCGCCAAAGCGCCGGCCTCTTCCGCCGTGCGCGCCGTTTGAATGCCGCCCGCTTTCCCGCGGCCCCCGGCAAAAACCTGCGCCTTGAGCACCCACGGCCCGGCGCCTGCTTTCTTGATCGCCACGGCCGCCTCCGGCGCCGAAGAAAATACGCCGGCCGACAAGGGAACGGGCACTCCGTATTCCTTTAATAGGCGTTTGGATTCAAATTCCAGAAGCTTCATATCTTGGAGCGGTCCCCCCGCCTTTTTTCGACCCGCTCATAGGAGCGCGGCTCCGGGCCGACATATTCCGCGTTGGGCCGGAATAGACGGTTTTCTTGCCAATATTCCAGCACATGCGCCGTCCAGCCGGCGACGCGGGCGATGGCAAAAATGGGCGTAAACAAATCCGGGGGGATTCCCAGGGCCTGGTACACCAGGCCGGAGTAGAGGTCGACGTTGGCGTAAATGCCTTTGGAACCGACCTGCGCCTGCATGACCTCTTCCAGCCGCACGTTGATATTAAATAGCCGTTCGCTGTCGGTGCCCGCGACCACGTTGCGCGCGTATTCCTTAAAAACCCTGGCCCGCGGATCGACCGTCTTGTAAATCCTGTGGCCAAAGCCCATAATCCTGTATTTTTTCGAGCGGAAAGACTCGCGCACATAGGCCTCCACTTTGGAGGCGTCGCCGATGGCGTCGATCATCTTGAGAACCTCTTCGTTGGCCCCGCCGTGCAGGGGCCCCTTCAGAGTTCCTATGCCGCTGACGACGGCGGAATACAGATCCGAAAGAGTGGAGGCCGTCACCAGCGAAGAGAATGTGGAGGCGTTCATCTCGTGGTCGGCATGCAGGATCAAGGCCACATCCATGAGCCTGGCCTCGTCTTTGGTCGGCTGCCTGCCGGAAAGCATATACAGAAAATTTGCCGCGTGGTCCAAGGAAGGATGGGGAGCGACGGCGTTTTGGCCGCGCCTGAGCCGGTGGAAAGCGGCCATCATGGTCGGAAATTGCGCGGTCATGCGGACGGCGCGCTCTTCGTTGGCCGCGACGCCGTTATCCGGGTTTTTATCCAGGTTGCCTAAGAGCGAGGCGAGCGTGCGCAAAACGCCCATCGGAGCCGCGTCTTTGGGCAGCCGCTCGATGTGGGGCGCCAACTCCTCGGGAAGAGCGCGGCATTCGAGAAACCGCTTCTTGAGCGCTTTGAGCTCCGGGGCCGTCGGGAATCTCCGCCGCCATAAGAGAAAACACACCTCCTCGAAGGAGGAGTGTTGCGTCAATTCCTCGATGGAATAACCCAGGTAGTACAGCCGCCCTTGCTGCCCATCAATGGAGCACAGCCCCGATCGGGCCGCCGTAACTCCCTCCAGGCCCGCGGAAAAACCGGGTTTTGCGGCAAGTTTTGTGGCGCCCATACGCGTTGTTCCCCCTGATGCTGCGGCCGGCGGACTGGATTGATGAACTTAGTATATATATTTTAGGAAAAATGTAAAATATAGGCGCGGTGGCCCGGTCCGCTTCAAGGCGCGCCAGCGCAATTGCATGCCCATCGCCCTCAGCATTCTCGGCGCCGCCGTCTGCGTCCTATTAAACGCCTTCTTTGTCTTGGCGGAGTTCGCCATCATCAAAGTGCGCGTCACCCGCATCGAGCAGTTGGCCCAGAGGGGCGTGCGCCGCGCCCAAGTGACGCGGGAAATCGTCCGGCAGACGGAAGCCTACCTCTCGGCCACGCAGATCGGCATCACGATCGCGAGCCTGGGGCTGGGCTGGCTCGGAGAGCCGGCCTTCGCCGTTATTTTCGCCCCTATTTTCGTCAAGCTCAACCTGGCTTCCGGCGCGGCGGCGCAAACCGCGGGCTTCGCGGCCGCTTTCGTGTGGATCACTCTGCTGCACGTCATTTTGGGCGAGCTGGTTCCCAAATCCATCGCGATCCGCAGAGCCGAAGCCTCGGCCCTCCTCGTTTCCGGGCCGATGCGCCTGTTTTACACTATAGCCTCCCCTTTCATCAACTTGTTTAACACCCTCGCCGAGGGGGTGCTGTTCCTGCTGGGTATAGCCCCCTTAAAACACCTGGACTTGGCCCACTCGGAGGAAGAGCTCCGAATTATTTTGGCCGCCTCTCAGGACGTGGGCTCCATCCCTCCCCAAAGGATATTCTTTTTCGAAAATGCCCTGGCGCTGGCCAAAAAGCACACGCGCCATATCATGACTCCCCGGGAAAAAGTCGTCTTCCTGTCCGTGCAGCAGGACTGGCCGCAAAACCTGGAGCTTATCCAAGCCACGCGCCATACGCGCTATCCCCTGTGCGACGGCGGCATCGACCAAACTCTGGGCATGATCCACGTGAAGGATTTATGCCACCAGGTGTCTTCCTCGCCCGATCTTTTGCGCCTTAAGCGCCAAATCCTCAAGGTGCCGGCGAGTTTCCCCGCGGAGCATCTGTTGGGCGAATTCCAGCGGCAGAAAACGCACATGGCCATGGTCACCGAGGACGACGGCCGCGTCGCCGGCATGGTCACGCTTGAAAACGTCCTAGAGCAGCTCGTCGGCAATATCGAGGATGAATTCGACCGGCCGAGGCCCATCGATCTCGGCCGGCTTTTTCATGAGGGAGTGGTCGTTCTGGATTTGAAGGCGGAAACGAAAAAGGAAGCCATCGCGGCCCTGGTGCATGCGCTGTGCAAGGCCAAAGGGCTTCAAAACGAACACCAGATTTTTTCTTCGGTTTGGGGCCGGGAAATCAGTTTTTCAACGGGCATCGGAAACTCGGTCGCCCTGCCGCACAGCGCGATCGCGGGTCTCACAAAATTCATGCTCGCTTTCGGCCTGTCAAGAAACGGCATAGACTTTCAGGCGCCGGACAAGCAGAAGACCCATCTCATTTTCATGATATTGTCTCCCATGGAACAGGCGGGGGACTACCTGCAGCTGCTGGCCAAGCTCAGCCGCCTGATTCGCAATTCAACCATCCGCGAACAAATAATGACCACGACCCGCAAGGAAACCCTGCTGGACCTTTTCGACGCCTTGGATAAATTCTAGAGGGAAAAGCGGACCTACCTCAAAAACGGCAGCGCGCCGATGAGGAGCGCGTGCAGCCTTTCGAGTCCGACGCCGAAAACCAGCGCCACCACGGTCATCAGCTTGAGCAGGATGTTTAAAGACGGGCCGGCGGTATCCTTGAGCGGGTCGCCGATGGTGTCGCCGATCACGGCGGCCTTGTGCACGGCCGAGCCCTTGCCGCCCAGGTTCCCCTCCTCCACGTACTTCTTGGCGTTGTCCCACGCTCCGCCCGCGTTGGCGAAGAAGATGGCCAAGGGCACGCCCGTGACGATAGAACCCACCAAAAATCCGCCGAGACACTCCTTGCCCATGAGCGCGCCGACAAGGATGGGCACGACCACGGCCATGACGCCGGGCGCGATCATCTCCTTGAGGGCCCCGCGCGTCGTGATGTCCACGCACTTGGCCGAGTCCGGCATCACCTTGCCTTCCATGAGGCCGGGAATTTCCTTGAATTGGCGGCGCACCTCTTCCACGATGCTGAAGGCGGCTCGGCCCACGGCCTGCATGGTCATGGCCGAGAACGCGAAGGGTATCATGCCGCCGATGAAAAGACCCGCCACCACCTTGGGATCCAACGCGTCTATTTTAGCGAGGTTCACCAACTGGCCGTAGGCCACGAACAAAGCCAGGGCCGTCAACGCCGCGGAACCGATGGCAAATCCCTTGCCGATGGCCGCGGTCGTGTTGCCGATCGCGTCCAGGGTCTCGGCGCGGCGGCGCGCCTCCGGCCCGAGCTTCGACATCTCCGCGATGCCGGCCGCGTTGTCCGCGATGGGACCATAGGCGTCGACGGCCACCGTCATGCCGGTCAAAGCCAGCATGCCCACGGCGGAGAGCCCTATTCCGAAAATGCCCGCAAATCTGTAGGCCACGATCGTGGCGATGCTGATGCCCACCAAGGGAACCACCGTGGACTTCATGGCGACGGCCAATCCCTGGATGATGGCGGTGGCCGGGCCGGTCTTGGCGGATTCCGCGATGCCCTTCACGGCATCCCCCGAGGTGTAAACCTGCGCGATGAAGCCGATGAGCAGCCCGGAAAGCAGGCCCGACATCACGGCCCAGAACACCCGGTAGTCGCCGTACCAACGACCGCACAAAGCCAAGGCTCCGAACGCGAAAAGGATGGCACTGACGATCATGCCGCGGTTTAAAGCGGCCTGAGGCGAGCCGCCCTCCTTGGTGCGCACAAAAAAGACGCCCACGACGGTGGCCAATATCCCCCACGCGGCCAATAGGAAAGTCAGCATCACGCCCTTGAGGTCGATCAATGGATTGGGCGCGGCCGCAATCACCATGGCCGATAAGATGGCGCCTATATAGGACTCGTAGAGATCCGCGCCCATGCCCGCCACGTCGCCCACGTTGTCGCCCACGTTGTCGGCGATGACCGCGGGATTGCGCGGGTCGTCCTCCGGAATTCCCGCCTCCACCTTGCCCACCAAATCCGCGCCCACGTCCGCCGCCTTCGTGTAGATGCCGCCGCCGCAGCGGGCGAACAGAGCCACGGAGCTCGCACCCATCGAAAAGCCGGCGACAAGGTTGGTGGCCGCTATCAGGCTATCGGCGATGGGCATGAGCCCGTACTTATGCAGGTAGGCGGTGATGATAAAATACGCCAAAGAGAAGCCGCCCAGCCCGATGCCGACCACGGAGATGCCCATGACCGCTCCGCCTGGAAAGGCGATGGCGATGGCGTCGTTGTAGGACTTGGAGGCCGCCCAGGCCGTGCGCGTGTTGGCCCGCGTCGCGATCTCCATGCCGATGTAGCCGGCCGTCAGGGAGCAAACCGCGCCGAATACGAACGCGACGGCGGTGATTTTGGCGACGGCAAAAGCCAGCACAAAGAACATGACGGCCACGAAAACTCCGATGGCGGTGTATTCCCTCTTCAAGAAGGCCATGGCGCCCTGGTGGATGGACTCGGAGATCTTCTGCATCAATGCGGTGCCCGGGTCCTTCTCCAAAATGGTCTTGGCCAAATAGGCGACGAAGAAAAGGCCCAGTATGCCCGTCGCAAACGCGACGAGCACGGATGTCATGTCTGCCAGCAGTAGGGTCATGGAACGATCTCCTTGGCGAGTTCGGCCGAGGCGGCTGCCCCCGGCTCAGATTTTTTGATTGGGATTGACGGAAACGCCGGGCCCCATGGTGGCGGCCAGAGTGACGCTTTTAAGATACACGCCTTTGGAAGAGGCCGGCTTTGCGCGCAGGATCGCTTGCCAAATCGTTTGGGCATTGGCGACCAATTTGTCCTCGGAAAACGACGCCTTGCCTATCGGCACGTGCACGATGCCGTAGCTGTCGGCTTTGTACTCGGCACGTCCGGACTTAAGCTCCTTGACGGTCCGGGCGATGTCGAAGGTGACCGTCCCGCTCTTGGGATTGGGCATCAGGCCCCGCGGCCCCAAAATCTTGGCCAGGCGCGTGATGTCCTTCATCACGTCCGGAGTGGCCACCAGCACGTCGAAATCAAAAATACCCTTGTTGACTTTCTCGACGATGGCTTCCATGCCGACTTGGTCGGCGCCTGCCTCGACCGCTTCCCTCTCTTTATCGCCCTTGGCCAGGACCGCCACCTTTTTGCTTTTGCCGGTCCCGTGGGGCATCAACACTACGCCGCGGACCTGCTGGTCCGATTGCTTAACATCGATGCCGAGCCGTAGGTGCATTTCAACCGTCTCGTCAAATTTCGCGGATTTTGTTTTTTTGACCTGCGCCACCGCCTCTTCGAGGCTGTAGAGCTTGTCTTTCTCCAAAGTTTTCACCAGGCCTTCCATTCTCTTGCCCATTTCATTCCACCTCGATGCCCATGCTGCGCGCCGTCCCGCGGACCATCTGCATGGCCGGCTCCAGCGCGTCGGTATTTAAATCGGGCATTTTCTTGCGGGCGACCTCCTCGAGCTGGACCCGGGTGATTTTGCCCACTTTATTGCGGTTGGGCTCGCCCGAGGCCTTGGCCAATCCGGCCGCGCGCTTAAGCAGCGCCGAAACGGGGGGCATTTTCGTGATGAAAATGAAGGAACGGTCCTCATACACCGTAATGACGACCGGAATCGTCATGCCCGCTTCCATGCTTTTGGTGCGCTCGTTGAATTGCTTGCAAAACTCCATGATGTTGACCCCGTGCTGGCCCAAGGCCGGGCCGACCGGAGGCGCCGGGTTCGCCGCGCCGGCTGGAATTTGAAGTTTTATCTGCGTCTTTATCTTTTTCGCCATAATTACGCTCCGTCCGAATTTAAATGCTCCGTCAAAGTTTTTCCACCTGCAGGTAATCCAACTCCACCGGCGTCGGCCGGCCGAAGATGGTCACCATGGCCTTGAGTTTGGCCTTTTCGTCGTTGCACTCTTCCACCACGCCGATAAAGTGCCGGAATGGGCCGTCGGAAATCCGCACGTTTTCGCCCTTCTCAAATTGGACGGCCGGCTTGGGCTTGGCCTCGCTGGAAATTCGCGTCAGGTCCAGGATGCCCTTGACCTCGCTTTCCGGAAGCGCGGTCGGCTTGGGCTCTCCCAAAAAGCCGGTCACGCCGGGAACTCCTTTCACGAACCAATACGTCTCGTTGTCGACCACCATCTCGACCATGACGTAGCCCGGGAAAAATTTTCGCTTGCGAACCACCTTCTTGCTGCGGACCACCTCCACCACTTCCTCGGTCGGGATCAGGAGGCTGAAAATCTTATGCGCGAGACCCAGGGACTGAATCTTCTCCTCCAGTATCCTTTTGACCTTGTCCTCAAAACCGGACTGCGTGTGAATAATGTACCAGCCTTTGTTCATTGGGGTTGGCTCCTGCCGTTTAGGGTCTGCGTAAATCCCCGGTGTTTCAGTTTCGGCGGCTTGCTCGTTCATTGAGTCCGGCTCCCGGTCCCCGTCATTTACCCAACAGGGAACCCATAAAAATGGATAGAAGAAAATCCACGGCGCTCACAAAAAGCGACAGGACGACGACCAAAACGATGACCACCGTCGTAGAGCCGAGCATCTGCTGCCGGCTCAGCCATGTGACTTTCCGGAGCTCGGAGACCACTTCCTTAAAAAATTGGCCGGTTATCGCAAGGGGATTCATAGAATTAAGCGCCCCCTCTCCGGGCGCGGACTTCGCCGCGACGCTGAGCCTGCGGGAGCGGAGGGACTCGAACCCTCAGTCCTGGTTTTGGAGACCAGTAGTTTAGCCATTAACCGACGCTCCCCGAAACCTCGGAGCCACCGCCGCGACCGCGCTCTAGGGGCAAAAAACGGCCCGCCGGAACGCCGCGGGGCCGTCCCAACGACAGGGTTGGCGTATTATAGCAAATCCGGGCCGCTCACTTCACCTCTTTGTGCAGCGTGTGCTTGCCGCAATGGCCGCAAAACTTTTTCAGCTCCAGCTTGAATGTTTTCTTTCGGCCTCGGGCAAAATGATAGTTTCTGTTCTTGCAAGAGGTGCAGCCCAAAGTTATGATTACGCGATCAGCCATTTATGAGATCCGCCTTGAAGTTTTCCACCATCTATCGGTCCACCAGTGGTAGAGTGGTCCAGTGGTAAAGTGATCAAAGCGATCACTCAACAATCTGGCCGACGACTCCGGCGCCGACGGTGTGGCCGCCTTCCCGGATGGCGAAACGCAGCCCGTTTTCCATCGCCACCGGGCACATCAGCTCCACCACCACCTCCACGCTGTCGCCGGGCATCA
>JACQRQ010000269.1 GCA_016206405.1 Elusimicrobiota bacterium
ATGCCAACCCCGTCACGGATTCGCAAACGCTGATCCAAGGCGTTTGTCAACTTTGTCAAACCAGGTACGGATTCTTGTCAAACCAGGTACGGATTCACATTCTGAATTTTCTCAACCGCCGGATGCGCCGGACAAAGATTTAAACATTTCAAGCCTAATATCTGCCAAGCCTTATAAGTATATCAGACAACCGTTAAATTTCAATTATAAAGATGCGGCCGAGAAGGGCACGGTTCGCCTATGAATAGAAAAATTCCAAAGACACGTAGTAGGCGGAGATTTATCAGATGATCGGGACGTTCACCTTAAATTCTCAAGGGGGATGCCGGCGGGTTTTGTTTATTAGGAGAAAAACTTAAAAGATGCGGCGGGTGGCACGGGGATGCCTGGAGAAAATCCTCCCGGAAGACCGCTCCGACATGCAGCGAGTCTGAGGGAGGGAGGGGCGCTCTCGGAGGGCGCAGGGTGTCCGGTGGACACCCGCCTTGCGCGCCCGCGACTGCGGGCAGGCCCCGAAGGGGCCCCGTTTTTCGGAACATGCACCTCCGGTGCGCCCAGTGCCGGGAGCTCTGCGACTGGCCGGAAGGCGCCCCGGGACAGGCCCTGACGCTTTAAGAAATTGGAGATACCTTAAACCCGGCGGCGTCACCCGTATGAAGGAAGTCAGGTCAACGTCGGAAGAGGCGTTTGAGGGACTTTAACCAGGGGCGCAGTTGGGAGACGGCCCACACGGCGGCGAGGGCGGCGAGGAGGCCGGGCAGGCCGGAGCGCATCGCGGTGACTTCCAGGAAATTGGAGGCGAAATGCGCGACGGCGGGCAGAAGCATCGCGCTGCCGGCGAAATAATAAAGCCCGGCGAAGAACACACCCATGGCCGTTCTTCCGATCAAGGAGCTCCAAGTGAAGGAATAGCCCTCGAGCACTTTCCCGAAATAGGGCAGGTCGATGTCGAAATTATGCACCACCGCGAAAACCACCGAGGAGAGGACCAGCGCCCAAAAGAGGGGCCTTTGCCAGAACTTGCCTTTAGGATCGAAGGCGGCGCGCGCCAAAATTTTCTTGAGGATTTGCAGGCCCGCGAAAGCGCCGCCGAACACCGCCAGCGCGGCCGGGTAACTTGCGGGGTTATTGATGAAGGTCAGGCCGTAAAGCAGCGCCGTCGTGCCGAGGATGGTGGGGATGCCCTTCTTGGGGTTGTCCAGAATGCTTTTGAAAAAGCCTTTGCGGAAGATGAACTCCTCGAGGGAGGCCGCCAGAAAAAGAACCGGGACCAGAAGGCCGGAGGGGGCCGCCAGCAGCTTTAAGAGCGATTGGGGCATCGTTTCCGCGCGCCCCTCAAAGAAATTCGGTATTTGGTAGGTGGCGATGCCGGCGAAGAAGGCGACGGCCCCGAAGAAAAGCCCGGCGGCGAGCAGAGGCAAAAGCCTTTTGGGGGTTTTGGAAGGCTTGTTCCACCACTTTCCCACCGCCTTCAAATGCCGGATCTGCCCTTGGAGCGCTTTTTTCCCGGCGGCGAAGATTTTCTGAAATATGTTTTGGCGAGGCGCCATCGAGGTTTCCCCGCCGCCGCCGACGAGGCGGCTGATCAGCTTTCCGGCGCCGTAAAGTCCGGCCCAGGCCGCCAGACCTATCCAGGCGTGGCCGGGGATGAAATCCTTAAGCGGGACCAACATGGAGGGATCGGCGGCATTGAGAACCGCCAGAAGCCATACCGAATAAAGCTGGTAGATTTGGAAAGCGCCGTCGAGAAGAAGGGGCGCCTGAAGGCTGCGGGTGCGGGCATAAAGGTAGATCAGGACCGCTTGAGTCGCCAGAAGCGACAGTGTGGCGAAAGGAGAGGCCCCGGGGCTCAGGAGCCAGTAGTTGAAGCCCATGGACGCGACCGCCGCCAGCCACGGCGCCGCCCGCGAACCGGGTTTTAGACGGTTGACGAGAACCTGCGTTCCCTGGAAGACGACCGCCAGAGACAGGAAATTTTGGACCAGGGACTGGGCGAGGCTGGGAAAGAAAAAGGTTCGCCAGGGAGAGTTCAGCAGATTGTCGATGACCGGGGAAGCGATGAAATCAGCCGCCGCCGCCGTCGCCGCCGCGGCCGAGGCCGCCGGGGAGAAGATGTGGGAAAATGAAAAGGACTGGAAAGGCACGGAAAGAAGGCTTCCCGCCAACAGGGAGGCCAGGAGGATGGGGGACCAAACCACGGCGGTGCGCAGCGCGCTGCGGAGCATGTTTTGAAAAGCGGTCCAATTTCCGTTTCCGGCGCGGGCCTCAAATCCCATGTGCTCTTGGAGCGTCCGCACGGCATTTTGTCCGGTTGCGTAAACCAAGGGCGCGAGCTTCTCCACCCATTTCAAAAATCGGCCCGGCGTCTTGTTTGCGGGCGGCGGTTGCGCCAGGTTGCGCGGGTTTTTTAAGAACTGGTTCGCGGCGAATAAAACGATTCCCGCGATGAGGAGCCCCGGCACCAGGGAGTCCACGGCGGCAGGCAGCGTATGACCGATAGCCGGCAGCAATTTGGCCGCGGCCGGCAGGCTGGCGATCCCGAAGGCCGCGGTGCCGGCGACGCCGGCCCAAACGGAGATTTTATGGCTCCGGCTGGCGGCGGCCGGTTGTGAAATTTCAGGGACGCTCGGCTCGGCGCCACCCTGCGCAGAGCTGCGGGTGCCTTGAAGCGCCAGAGGCGCGGCGGAATTCTTCTGGGGATGGATTGACGCGGCCGGGACCTGCTTTAATCCGTCGGCCGGACCCGCCGCGACCGCGAAGTCTTCGGCGCCGGCTTTTTGCCGCATTTGGGACAAAAGGGCTTTGGCGATTTCTTCGGCCAGTTTCGGAGATTTCCCGGAGGTTGGCGAAAAAGAGGGGTCGTGGCGGCGGACGATATCGGCCAGAATCCCGGAGGCGTGCCGGCGCGTGGCGGCGTTCTTGCTCTTTAACGCCTGAAGAACCGCCTCGATATCCTCCACGGCTCCGCTGCGGCCGAGCACGGTGAGGGCGCCCATTTGCGCGGCTCGCCACTCGGCCGCGCTCAGGCGCGCGTCCCGGGCGCGCGCGAGGAGAATTTCCCGGGTCCACTCCAG
Source organism: Elusimicrobiota bacterium (assembly GCA_016206405.1). Classification (GTDB taxonomy): domain Bacteria; phylum Elusimicrobiota; class Elusimicrobia; order O2-12-FULL-59-9; family O2-12-FULL-59-9; genus O2-12-FULL-59-9. The sequence continues at coordinate 3,075 of JACQRQ010000269.1, forward strand.
CAACGAGCCGTTTTTGAGGATGCGCGGTATTTGGATGGAGGCCGGGTCTTGCCGGACGGAGGCCAACTGCCTCAAGAAGGAGCGGCGGACGCGGGCGGAGGCGCGGGAGGGGGAATTGGAGGCGCCGCGTAAATGGCCTCGAGAACCGAGGGCGCCGGCCCAGGCTTGATAAAAGGCCGGCGCGGGGGCGTTGAGCCACAGGCTCAAAGACAGAACAAGTCCAACGCCGCGCTTTAGCTGCATTGACTCATTATAGCTGGAGGTCCTAAGGCTGTCTTGGGCCTTACGGCCTACGGAAGGACGGGTAAAGGACCTATCCGGTATTAGGCCCGGCGACCTACTTAAAAGCGATATAATGTAAAGGTAAATTAATATGCCTCTGCGCCTCGGCAATCTGGTCTTAAACGACTTGGTCATTCAATCCCCTCTGGCGGGTTTCTCGGACCTCGCTTTTCGGCTGATAGGCCGGGAAAAGGGCATGGAGTTCGCCTTTTTGGAGATGGTCTCCGCCAATGCGCTGGTGTTGAAAAACAAAAGAACGCTGGATTACCTCAAGACGGTCCCGGAGGACCGCCCGCTGGGAGCTCAATTGGTCGGCTGCGAGCCTGAAATCATGGGCGAAGCGGCGGCCGCCATCGAAGACATGCGCTTTGACTTGCTGGATTTAAATCTGGGCTGCCCCGTGAGAAAAGTGACGGCTCTGGGGGCCGGCGCCGCTTTGCTGACCGAGCCCGCGAAGGCCGAGGCCGTTTTTAAAAGCGTGATGAAATCCGTCAAAAATATTCCGGTCACCGTCAAAATGCGCAAGGGCTATGCCGACGAGTCGGGCGACGAGGCGGTCGAGATGGCCAAGATCGCCGAAGCTTGCGGCATATCGGCCGTGGCCATTCACGGCCGCACGCGCGCCGCCGGCTACGGCTCAAGGTCGGACCCCGGAGTCATCGCCCGGGCCAAAGCGGCGGTCAAAATCCCGGTCATCGGAAACGGCGACGTGATGTCGGGGCAGGACGCTGTGCGTTTGCGGGAGCAGACCGGCTGCGACGCGGTGATGCTGGGCCGCGCGGGCATGGGAAATCCGTGGATATACGAAGAAGTGGCCCGAGCGTTGAGGGGAGAAAACGGCCGGAGCGCCCCCCCCGGCGCGGACGAAATCCGCGAAACCCTATTGAGGCATTTCGATCTCAAGCTCCGGCATCAGGCGGAACGCGTCGCCGTGCTGGAGATGCGCCAAATCGCGGGCCAGTACTCGAAAGGGCTTCCCGACGCGGCCGGTTTCCGCAGCCGGATGCACGGCGTCAACGGCGTCGCGGAAGCGCGCCGGGTCATCCAAGAGTTTTTCCGGAGCTGAGAAGCGCCGGATTTACAAGCCTGGGGGCTTTTGATAGACTTGCCGACATGAAGCTTGCCCACCGTTTCTTCCTCATTATCGTCGCCGCTTCGCTGCTTCCCTTGGGCCTGACCAGCCTATGGCTGTTTCAGTTCCAAAAAATGGCTCAGCGCAATTCGCTCGAGCTTCACCTCGGGGTGGCCCAGTTCAGCTCGGAGGCGATCACCAAGTACATCCAGGGACTCAACCGGCGCGTCGGCTTCATGCTGGACCTCGAGCGGGCTCGGGCCATCGGCCGCAACCAGCAGATGCTGGTTATTCAGCAGGCCATGGCCACCAACGCCGATTTCGCTTTTCTCTCCGTTGTTGATTCCCAGGGTCGGGAGATCGTCAAGGAGTACAACGCCGACATCTACAAACAGGCGCAGGACTATCAGGCCCGGTCCGGGGAGGAGGTTTTCAAGAAAGCCCAAAAGGACCGGCGCGTTTCTTTGGGAGAGATCGTCATGCTCGAGGGCCGGCCGATGATGCCGCTGGTTTATCCGTTCCACTACGGCGGCTACGGTTATTTGATGGTGGACCTCCATTCCGTATTCCAAAACTTGACCGGCAGAACCCTGGGCACGACCGGGCACGTCATCGTCATCAACAAGTCGGGCCGCCCCTTGGCGCCTTTCGCCGACACGGTGAGCCGCTTGCCGGTGGACTCTCTCAAGGAGCTCATCGCGCAGGACGATGTGGGCATCTCGGACTATATCCCTTCCGAGGAGGGGGTTATGGTGGGCGCTTTCCAGCGCGTGACGGACATGCCCTGGGCGGTGTTGACCCTGCAATCGCGGGAAGACGCCTTTCTGGCCGCCGAGCAATTGACGTGGACCATCATCGGCTGGATAGGCCTGGTCGCTTTGGTGGCTTTTGGGGTCGCTTACGTGACGGCGCTGCGCGTGGCCGGACCCATCGAGCGCTTGAACGCCGGCGCCCTGCGCGTCGCCCAAAAGGACCTCAGTAAGCCGGTTCCGGAAGTTGGCTGGGGGGAGCTCAAAGCTCTGGCGCGAAGCTTCAATCAAATGATGCAGGAGCTGCAGGCTTTCCACGACCTTCAAGTCGGGAAGATCGTGGAGGAAAAGACGCGGGTGGAGACTTTGGTCTACAGCATCCCCGATGGGATCGTCATGGCCGATTTTTCGGGACAGGTGCTCTACGTCAATAAGCCCGCGCTCAGCATGCTGGGCTACCAGGCTCCGGCGGCCGAGCCCGGATCGCTGGATATCTACAATGTCGTTCAGGAGGCCCGCATCCGCCCCATGCTGCAAAGGGTCATGCGGCGCGCGGCCCGCAAGGATCAGATGGAGATATCCATCAACGACAAGGCTTCCGGCCGGACCCGCCATTTCGCCGCCGCGGTGTCCACCGTCGCCGCCGCCGGCAAGGCCGATTTGGGCATTTTGCTGCTGATGCGCGACGTGAGCGTCGAGCGCGAGTTGGAGGAGATGAAGGAGCAGTTCTTCCATTCCTTGGCGCACGATCTGCGCGCGCCCATCACGGCCGTGCAAGGCTACGTGCGTCTGCTGGAAAAAAGCCTTCCGGCCGGGGAGAGGGAAAAGCGCTACTTTAGGTCCGTCTACGCGGGCACGCGCCAAGTTCTTGCTTTGGTCAGCGACATCCTGGATTCGGCCAAGATGAAGGAGGGCAAGCTGCCTTTGGAATTGAGCCGCATCGAGGTTGTGCCCATGCTGCGCAAAATCCAGGAGCTTTTCACGCCCGTCGCCTCCCAGAAAGGGATCCGCCTGGCGCTGGAAGGCGTCGAGAAAATTCCGGGCGTTTTGGAGGGCGACGCGCGCCTTATCGAAAGGGTGGTCACCAACCTGGTCAGCAACGCCCTAAAATTCTGCGGCTCCGGAGCGCGCGTCGCCTTGGAGTTCGAATCCATCCACCCTCAGCGCGTAGAATTGGCGGTGGCCGACACCGGCCCGGGAATTCCCCCGGACAAGCTCCAGGCCGTTTTTGAGCGATTCAAGCAGTTGGAATCCGGAGAGAAGCGCTCCGGCTTCGGCCTGGGGCTTTCCATCTGCAAGATGGTGGTTGAAATGCACGGGGGGAAGATATGGGTCGAATCGGTCCTGGGAAAGGGCAGCCGGTTCCGCATCCTTTTACCCCGAAAAGTGCCGGCCAAAACCGGCGAAACCGCTATTCCCCCTGCCGGATGATGTTGACTTCGATCCGCCGGTTGGCGGCTCGATTCTCCTCGGTGTCGTTGGGCGCGCGCGGCTGATATTCCCCGTAGCCGATGGCGGCCAAGCGCTGGGGCGGCACTCCTTCCTGGATCAAGAGCTTTGTGACGCTGAAAGCGCGCGCGGCGGAGAGTTCCCAATTTGTCTTGTAAGGCGAGTTCGGCCCCATCGGCTGGGCGTCGGTGTGGCCCTCCACCTGGATTTGATTGGGCAGCTCCTTGAGGGAGGCGGCCAGAGCCTGCAAGTGGGGCAGGGAGGCGGTCTTGAGATCCGCGCTTCCGGAGTTGAACAGAACGGGCGCTGAAAAGGTGATGCGAAGACGGTTTCGATTGATATCCACCCGGGCGATCTGCTGAATTCCGTATTTGGAAAAAATCTCCTTCATCTTGTCGGATTTGCTTCCGAAGGCTTCCTCGAGAGCTTGGGCGCTCAGTTGATGCGTCATGTCCTTGTTGGTGGAGTTGAACACGAACATGATGAGAAAGAAGATCATCAGGTAGCTCATCATGTCGCCGTAGGTGATGGCCCACAGGGCTCCGCGGTTGAGCTGATTTTCCAACTCGTCTTCCCGTTCCTGAAATATCGCCATAATCGTCCTTAAGTCTGCTCCATCGCCGGGACTTCCATCGTCGGGCGAGCTTCCGGCAGGGTCTTTTTCTCCGCGTAGGCCAGAAGGTGCATTTCAATGAGATAGGGGGGCTTGGATTCCATGATGTCGAGCACCCCCTCCACCAGGATTTCCAGCACCAAAGTTTCCTGAATCGCCCGGGTCCGGATTTTTCCGGCCACGGGGACGAACAGCAGATTGGCGAGAGAGATGCCGTAGAAAGCCGTGCTGATGGCCAAGGCCATGGCCGCGCCCACCTTGCTGGGGTCGGAAATCGTCCGCAGAACTTGGATGATTCCGAGCAAAGTCCCCAGCAGCCCGAACATCGGCGCCAAAATACCCATCGTCCTGAAAAGGTTGGCGTCCTCCATCTGGTTGAAGCGCTTCTGGCGGATGTCCTCGCCCAGGATGCGCTTGGCCTCCTTGACCTCCCCCGAGGTGATGGCGATGGTGATGGCGCGGTTGAGTTGGCCTTCGGCGAATTCGCGCCCCTCATCCTGGAGCTCGATGAGCCCGCCCCCCGAGCGCGCCTTGGTCGCCAGCCGCACCACCTCCGCGATGGTCTCCGGGACGGAGGGAAAGCGCGTCGCCACGAACAAGGACATGAGGTTCTTGAAGGCTTTGACCAAATCGTGAACGGAGCTGTTGATGAAAGTCGCGGCCAGAGTGCCGCCGAAAACGATGATGATGCCGTGGGTGTTTAAAAACGTGGTTCCGGCGCCGGCTTGGATGACGCCCCAAACAAGGACGCCGATGCCTCCGGCAAAACCGATAAGCGTCGCGAAGTCCATGCTCAAGCTCCCAAGGTGATTCTGCCGGACTGCTCCATGCCGCGCACGACCTGCATGAAGCGCTTGCGCTCCGCTTCCTGCTGCGCGGCCGAGCTCTGCCGGTTGAGCTCATCGGCCAACACGCGGTGCAAGGCTTCCGGCAAGGCCGCCATGGCCGTCGTCTGAAGGTCCTTGGTCAGCCCCTTGAAAACGGTTCCGAGAGCCACGCGCTGGCGATAGGCTTCCCATAAAACGCTCTGCAGGGTGTTCTTGTCGAGGCCGATAATTTTTTCCACCGTCAGCATCCGGCGCTGAATGTCTTCGACCAGCTCGGGGTGCTCGATGCGCATTTCTTCCATCATGGCCCCTTGTTTTTCGGCCGCCTGGGTGTCCATGATCAACAGGATCTGGTCCACGCCGCCGACGATGGATTTCACCTGGTTTTCCAGCTGCCGGCTCAGGTCCACGACGGCCTCCGGCGAGATGGTCCTGGGGGAGGAGAGCAAAATGAAGACCTCCCGCTGCATTTCCGGGCTCAGGGAATCGAGAAGCTTGGAGGAGATATTGGCCGGCAGATAGGCGGCGACCGTGGCCAGGATTTGGGCGTCCGCTTCCGCCAGCACCAAGGACAGCTTGGAAATATTGTCGGCGTTGACGAAGGCGAAGGGCGAGGCGGCGCCGTCTTTTTGCTCCAAGAGCCCCGCCGCGCCGCCGCCCAGCGTCGGGCCGCCGCCGGCGCCCGCTTGCGGAAGCTGGCGCATCTCGTTGAAGCCCTGCTGAATTTGAAGAGGGGGGAGATTTCCGCCGATGCGGCCTTCCACGCTGAAGTTTTCCGCCGATTGAGCGAAGCGGTTGAGAAAGGTCCTGACCGGGCCGAACAAAAAGGCGGTCAGCATCAAAAGGCCGAAGACCCAGAACACGAACGGATTTAAATTATTCTTCCAGTACAAGAATTGCTCCCAGGAATCCCGGCGGAAAGCGATTCTTTCGATGGCCAGCCCATCGCCCCGGGCGGCCTCCAGGCCGATCAACATCGGCAGGACTTTTTTCAAGTCCTCGATTTTCTCATCGGTGACGGCTTTGGGGACGATGATGCGCACGCTCATGCTTTTGACGTAGTCGGAGGGGATCTTGACGGTCTGGGCGATCTGCTGCGTGAGCGGTTGAACGCCGGCCTTGACCCCGCCGGCTTCTTGGCGGAACTCCTGGGGCAGGAAGGTTTGGGTGATTCCCGGCATGGCTTGATCGGCGCCCGGGTTCTTCTCGTCCGTTTTTCCGGTTTTGCCCTCGAGCGGCTCCACGACGCTCCTGGTCTCCTGGGTCATGTTGAAATCCACGGTGATCTTCACCCAAATCAGAAAATCCTCGTTGCCCAAAAGCTTCTGCGTCACCCCGCGAACTTTCTCCGTCAAGGCGTTTTCCAAAAGAATGCGCTCCTCGACGCCCAGCGTGGCCCCCAGCTCCCGGCACAGCGCCGGAAGAAGCGACAGCCCGGCCAGAAAAAGCATCCGCCTCGTTTTTGCTTTCATGGGATTATGCGCTCCCAACGGAATTCTTCAACGGCTTTGAGGGCCGTCGCAGGAGCTCGGCGCACACTATAAGGTTAAGCGGATTGTGCGAAATTGTCAATACCAAGGGGAAAAGTGGAGTCCGCAAGCGTTTTTTGGGTAGAATGTGGGCGGCTTTGAAAGCCCCCGGCAGGAGACACCCGATGAGCGGAAAAATTTCTCTAAAAGAGCTTGCGGCGCAAATCCGCAAAGACGAAATCGACACCGTGCTGGCCGTTTTCCCGGACATGCAGGGGCGCTGGATGGGCAAGCGGGTCACGGGGAGATATTTTTTGGACAACGTCATGGAGAGCGGGCTGCATGCCTGCGCCTATCTCTTGGCGACCGACGTGGACATGGAGCCCCTTCCGGGCTTTGAGTTCGCGAGCTGGCAGACGGGCTACCAGGATTTCCACATGCTCCCGGATTGGGGAACCTTGAGGATGATTCCATGGCTGGAAAAGACGGCGCTGGTGGTCTGCGACGCGGCCGCGGAAAACGGCGCGCCCGTTTCCATAGCGCCGCGCAGCATCTTAAAGCGGCAAATCGAGCGCGCGGCGCAAAAGGGGCTGCGGCTTAAAGTGGCCTCCGAGCTTGAATTTTTCTTGTTTAAAGAGACGTATGAAACCGCCCAACAGAAAAATTACCACGGCTTGGAGCCCTTCGGCCATTACATCGAGGACTATCACGTCCTGCAGGGCAGCAAAGAGGAATTCCTGATGCGGGCCATCCGCACGCAGATGGAGGCGGCCGGGGTTCCGGTGGAGTTTTCCAAGGGCGAATGGGGAAAGGGCCAGCATGAGATCAACCTCCGCTGCGCCGATCCCCTGGAGATGGCCGACCGTCATTCGATCTACAAGACGGGCGTCAAAGAAATCGCGATGTCCAAAGGGCTCGCCGTGACCTTCATGGCCAAATACGACGGCCGGCAAGCCGGCTCCAGTTTTCATCTGCACGCGAGCCTGTGGGACGCTTCCGGGAAAAAGGCCCTTTTCTGGAATGCGGCCAAAAAATCCCCTTCGCCCTTGTTTTCGCATTTTCTGGCCGGGCAGATGGCTTTGGCGAGGGAGTTTTCCTATTTCTTCGCGCCCCACGTCAACTCCTACAAACGCTACCAAAGCGGCTCCTTTGCGCCCACGCGCATCGCCTGGGGGCGGGACAACCGCACTTGCGGCTTTCGCATCGTCGGGGAGGAAGAAAACTATCGGATTGAAAACAGGATTCCGGGGGCGGACGCCAATCCGTATTTAGCCTTCGCCGCCGCCATCGCGGCGGGCCTCTACGGCCTGGAACGTAAGCTGCCCTTGGCAGGGGAAACGCGCGGCAACGCCTACCTGGCCGAAGGGGTTGCCGACGTGCCGAAATCGCTGGCGGAGGCGGTGGAGCTGCTGCGCCAAAGCTCGCGGGCGCGCGAGGCCTTCGGCCCGGAGGTCGTCGAGCATTACCTGCGCTCCGCCGGCTTGGAGCAGGCCTCTTTCGACGCCGCCGTCACCTGCTGGGAGCGGGAGAAGTTCTTTGAAAGGATATAGACTATGCGCTTAAAAAACAAGGTTTGCCTGATCACGGGGGTCGCCAGCGGCATGGGGCGCGCGGCGGCCCGAAGGTTCGCCCAAGAGGGGGCCAAGGTCGTTGGAACGGACGTCCAGGCGCCGGCGGGCGAGGCGGCGATGCAAGAAGTGAAAGCGCAGGGCGGCGACGGCATTTTTATCGCGGGAGACATCTCCCGGCCCGAAGACGCCCGGGAGATGGTCCGGCGCGGCGTCGAGCGCTACGGGCGATTGGACGTCCTCTACAATAACGCCGGCATTTTTCCGTCCGACGACTGCTCGGTGATTAACACGGAACCGGAAGTCTGGGACCTCGTCTACCGCGTGAACTTGAAGGGGATGTACCTGATGTGCCGCTACGGCATACCCGAAATCATTCGCGGCGGCGGAGGCTCGGTCATCAACATCGCCTCTTTCGTGGCGTTGGTGGGCTGCTCGGTGCCGCAGGACGCCTACACGTCGTCTAAAGGCGCGGTCATCGCGCTGAGCAAATCCCTGGCGGTCCAGTTCGGCCCCAAGGGCGTGCGCTGCAACGCCGTCTGCCCCGGGCCGGTGGAAACGCCGCTTCTGATGCAGTGGCTTTTGAGCAACCCCGCCGAGAAGGCCAAGCGCATCAACCGCATCCCGATGGGGCGCTTGGGCAAGCCCGAGGAGATCGTCGCCTTGGCCGTTTATCTGGCCTCGGATGAATCCGCCTGGACCAACGGCGCGGCCATCGTGGTTGACGGCGGCATCACCGCCAATTATTTTTAAGCGGCGGCCTGGCGCCGTTTTGCATAGGGTCCGCCAGTTATTGTTTGCCAGGCCCTTATTGTGATAGCATGAAACGCGTCATGTCCCCCCAAGCTTCGAAAAAAATCAAGCGCGCCCCCGCCTCAGCTCCGGTCAAATCCCTTTGGCATTTATGGATCGGGGGAAAGGCCGTCTCGAGCCTGGCGGGCAAGCGCTTCGTCGTGCATAATCCGGCCAACGGGCAAAAGTTGACCGAGGTCGCGCAGGGCGACGCGGCGGACGTCGACGCGGCCGTGTCGGCCGCCCGCCGAGCTTTCGACGGCCCTTGGGCCAAGTTTGGTCCCAGAGACAGGGCGCGGGCGTTGTTTAAATTCGCGCAGGCCGTGCGGGATCACCGCGAAGAGCTGGCGCTGCTTGAAACCTACAACACCGGCAAGCCCATCGGCGATTCGCGGGGCGAGGTCGCCGTCGCGGCCGACTGCTTTGAATATTACGCCGGGGCCGTGACCAAATATTTCGGCAGCACCATACCCGTTTCGGCCACCGGCCTGGATTTTACTCTGCGCCAGCCCATGGGGGTTTGCGGACTGGTCGTGCCTTGGAATTTTCCCATCATGATCACGGCCTGGAAACTGGCCCCGGCCCTGGCCTGCGGCAACACGGCCGTGATAAAGCCGGCCAGCTATACCCCGCTGACGGCGCTCCGGCTCGCGCAGCTCTGCGAGGAGGCCGGAATCCCGGAAGGGGTCGTCAACGTCGTGCCGGGTCCGGGCGACGTGGCCGGGCAGGCTCTCGCCGCGCATCCCGGGGTCGCCAAGATTTCTTTTACCGGGGAGACCGCCACCGGGGAGCGCGTCCTGCGCGCCGCGGCCGCGACGATTAAGCGGGTTTCCCTGGAGCTGGGCGGGAAATCCCCCAACATCGTCTTCGCCGACTGCGATTTGGAGCGCTGCGTCGAGAAATCCGTTTTTTCGGTGTTCGGCAACGCGGGGCAGGACTGCTGCGCGCGCAGCCGCGCCCTGGTTGAAAAAAGCGCGGTGGAGGAGTTTGTCGGCCGTTTCGCGGAGCGCACCCGTAAAATCGTGGTGGGCGATCCGTTGGACGAGGCCACGCAAGTGGGCCCCATGATTTCGCGCCAGCAGCGCGAGCGCGTGCAGGGATACGTCGCGTTGGGGCAGAAGGAGGGCGCCCGGCTGGTGTGCGGAGGCGGCCTGCCTGAAGACGTCCGGTGGAAGGCGGGACACTTTCTGATGCCCGCCGTTTTGAGCGAAGCCCGGCCCGGGATGCGCGTGGCGCAAGAGGAGATTTTCGGCCCGGTGCTCTGCGTCCTGGCTTTTGACGGCGAAGAGGAGGCCGTCCGCCTGGCCAACGACACGCCCTACGGACTTTCCGGCTCCATCTGGACCCGCGACTTATCCAAGGCTCTGCGCGTCGCGCGCCGGGTTGAAAGCGGAAACTTAAGCGTCAACTCGGCCACCAGCGTTTATTTGGAAGCGCCTTTCGGGGGATTTAAGCGCAGCGGCGTGGGCCGCGAGCTCGGCATGGGAGCCATGGACCTCTACAGCGAAGTGAAGAACGTTTTCGTGGAGCACGGTTGAGGCGAGGAGCCTAAATGACCATACATGAACTGATCAGCTTGGCCGGGACCTTCATCCTGATCGGCATCGGCTACGCGCTCTGCGCAAACAAGGCCCGCATTCGTTGGAAGACCATAGCGTGGGGCTGCGCGCTGCAGTTTATCTTCGCCGTTCTGGTGCTCAAAACCCCGCCGGGCCAATGGTTTTTTTCGCTCATGAACGACGTCATCACCCGGCTGCTGTCGTTCCAGGAAGAGGGCGGCAAGTTCGTGTTCAACGCTTTGGCCATACCGCCCGGCGCGGAAGGCTCCATGGGTTTTTTCTTCGCCTTCCAGGTTCTGACCACCATCATCTTTTTCTCCTCCCTGATGTCGGTGCTTTACTACCTGGGCGTCATGCAGTGGATCGTGCTGTTTTTCGCCAAAATCATGCGCCGGTTTATGGGGACTTCCGGCGCGGAAACCTTATCCGCCTCGGCCAATATTTTCGTCGGGCAGACCGAGGCGCCTCTGCTCATCAAGCCCTACGTGGCCGAGATGACCGAATCGGAGCTGATGTGCGTCATGGTGGGGGGCATGGCGACCGTGGCCGGCGGAGTGATGGCGGCCTACGTCGGCATGCTCAAGACTTACTTTCCGGACATTGCCGGGCATTTATTGGCGGCCAGCGTCATGAGCGCGCCCGCGGCCTTGGTGATGGCCAAAATCATTATCCCGGAAACCGGCCATCCCAAAACCATGGGGACGGTCAAGCTTGAATATAAAGACCCATCCATCAACGTCATCGAGGCCGCGGCCAACGGCGCCGCCACCGGCCTTCAACTGGCTTTAAACGTCGGCACGATGCTCATCGCCTTCATGTCGCTTCTGGCCCTGGCGAATTTCATGATCAGCTCGGCTCTGGGACATTTGGGATTTGCGGGCATGACTCTGGAAAAGCTTTTGGGCTACGCCTTCATGCCCCTGGCGTGGATCATGGGCACTCCCTGGAAGGACTGCATGATCGTGGGTCAATTCATGGGCGAAAAAACCGTCTTAAACGAATTCGTGGCCTACCTCCACATGGCTCAATACGCGGCCGCCCATCCGGGGGAACTATCTCACCGGGCTTTCGTCATTTCCACCTACGCGCTTTGCGGATTTTCCAACTTCCTTTCCATCGGCATCCAGATCGGCGGCATCGGGGCATTAGGACGGGACGACGAAGAGCGGCAGAGACTGCGGCAAAGCCTGGCCCGTCTAGGAATTAAAGCCCTCATCGGCGGCAGCCTGGCCTCCTTCATGACTGCCACCATCGCCGGCATTCTCGTGCCGTAGTCCAACCATTTAAATATTCTGGAAGGGGAGCGGGTTCAGCGGCGCCTTACGAGAGCCCATAGCAAACTTAAGACGACGCTAACGAGCAGGCAGCTCGCCAGCGGGAAGTGGAGGGTTAAATGGCCGCGGCGGAGGTGAAAGTCGCCGGGCAGGCGTCCTAGAAACGGGATTTTGTCCGCGGCCAGAAGGATGGCCCCTGCGGCCGCCAGGCAGACGCCAAGCAGGATTAGGGATTTGCCCACGGGGATCACCGGTCGCGCTCCTTGTAGCCGTAGAGCCAGCGGGACGCGGTGCTCCCCGCGTTGCGCACCGTGTGGACGGTCTTGGCCGGAATCAGGATCTCTTCGCCGGCCTTCGGCCGCAGCTTCCGCCCCCGCATCTCCAACTCCACGACGCCTTCAAGAATCATGAAGAGCTCATCCGTCGGGTGGACATAGCCCTCCCAAACCTGCCCCGGCGGATCGGTCCAAAGCTCGCACGAAAACCCCCGCCCCCGCCAGTCCTTCGCCACCGCCGCCCGATCGACGCCGGTTGGTTCCCTCATTTTCCAAAGTAGGTCATGACGATGCTTATGTGCATGGCTTGATATTAACTTATAGACTAAAAGTCAATAGTATGGTGATGATTTATGCGGATAAAGCGTTGAAAACGTGCCGTCCAAATCAAGAATGCCAAAATCTCGATTGTGCAAGACCCCAGCCGCGTTTCCCATGACCCCGCCGATCCCAAGATCCAAAAATGGTTCGCCAGCCAAACGAAGTAACCCCCGCCCACCCGCGACTTCATCATTGAAAGTGCGTGTCGGCCGTGAAAAAGGCATGATCATCCCAACTCTTTCAAAAGGTCTCGGAATGCCTTGAAGGCCTCGCCGCGGATTTCAGCGGGGACCCGGTCGGGATACTGAAGGGATATCCAGGTCGGGCCAGTGGAGCCCTCTGTGGCGAAGGCGCTATCGAGTTGCTGTTTGAAGGTCCGATACCAACCGGCCGGGTGTTTCGCCGCGAGCGGCGGGAGCCCCTCAATGACGGCCTTGCGCCATTCTGGGCGCTTCAGAGTTTCGAGAATGTAGGCGAGATCCTTGCCCCGCTTGTCGTTACCCGAGCGGCGCTCGAAGATCAATCCCTTTGCAAAGGCGAACGCCGGCAAAGTCGGAATTTTGAACTTAAACCGGTCCCTCTTGCCGGCTAGCGTCTCTCCAATGAGGGATACCGTTTCCGTGTGAGTTAGAACGATGTCCGTGTATCTGAGCGCGGGAACGACAAGCCCGCCTTGGATCACGACGGAGGTGTCCTCGCCTCTGCCGAACAGCGGCGTTATGAACTCTATGGGAACCTGCACCTTGCCTTTGCGATAGTAGAACTGCGTGACCTGGAGCTTCTTGCGCCCGAAAGCGGCGAGACCAAAGCCCGAGTCGGCGATCTCCTTATTGAAGCCAGCCTCCTCCATCAGTTCCGCTATTCCCTTGTTGCCTCGAAGAGGGAGTTGTTGAGCGACCGCCGCGTCCACATCAAATGAGCGCACGGGGATTTCCGGCGTTTCTTCTTTCCAAGCGTAGATCTGCGGCACCCAGCCGCCGACGATCACGATATCCGAAAGGTAATCGCGAAGCGCATCGAGCGCCGAGAAAAGGACTTGCTTGACGATGGCGGGAGATGCCTTTTCAGGCACGTTTCCACCTCGGCATGATGACCTGGGATAGGATATGCTCCGCCTGCTCGCGGCCGCGCACAGGGTAACGATAGCAATCCAGGTAAAGCTGCACGTCAGACACTACGGGGAGCTTGCGCACCTCCCTGACTCCGAAGGAGCCAGAGTCCGCGTAGTAGGGTTGAACCAAATGAATGGGCCCGACCTCATTGGGGACTAGGCGCAGGACATTCTGCCACGATCGCCTGAGTTCATCCGCGTTCGGCAGATGGACATGGACCTCATTGAAGACGGCAAATGGAGCGACAAGGGAGGCGCCGGCCATGGAGGTCAATGCCCATCGTCCTGGAAGCTCGGCGCGCGCATTGGAGAGCAGCTTGAGGATTTTTTCCGCGTCGGTCTTTTTGGCCGGTGAGTAGCGATAGTCCTTAAGCGCTTTGATGGCATACCAAGCCGCCCAGTCTCGCAGGAGTTGAGCCGGTTCAAGAATCCGGGCCTCCGCCGTGCTCTCCCGCGAGGCATAGCCAATGCGTTCAAGCCTTCGCAAGGCCAAGATCGCGAGCGCTGGGCTCGCTCCCGCCATCCTCGCCAGCTCTCGAATCCCCCAGGGCTTCGTCGGATTGGATAGGGCGACGCGCAGCAGCATTGAAGCGCTGTCGGCGAACGGGTTGCGTTCTTGGAGGAGCTGCTGTTTAGGCATATTTACAACTTTGTAAACGTCTTGATGGCAGCTGATTCCCTATTTTTACCTCATTACATAGCTGTAGTATAGCAGATGTTTACAAAAATGTAAACACCTATTCCTCTCCGTGCAAGCTCCCTTCGTTGTCATAAAAAGGAGCGCCTTTTTCCGGCTTTCGCCGCGCCGCCCCGAATTCTTCAGTGCCGATCCTAAGCCCCCAAAATGCCTCGCCAGCCAAGCAAACTACCCCCGTCCGGCCACGGCGCCATAATTGAAAATCCAGGTCCGTCTGTTATACTTATAAGGCCGTTAGGCCGAGACCGCGATGACAAAGAGCGCATTTAGCAAGACGCAAATCGATCGGCTCGGGGACCGACTAAGGGAAGGCCCCCACACCGAGAGCGATCTTCGATTGCTCGACGATTACCGACGGTCGTTTGGCGAGGCGTACGAAGTTGTGGTCCGAACGATCCGGCAACGCGGCGGGTCCCCGACGGGAAGGCCGGCCAAGTCCACGCGCTCGATAGTGGAGAAACTCCGTCGCGAGAGCATCCGATTGAGCCAAATGCAGGATATCGCAGGGTGCAGGATA
>JACQRQ010000257.1 GCA_016206405.1 Elusimicrobiota bacterium
CAGAAGGACCGGCGGCGTAGAAAAACCTTGAAGAAGGCCGGCGCATGAAAAAATTTTCAAACCCGCGCTGCGCCGGCCTCCTTTCCGCCGCCGCGCTATGCCTCTTGGGAAGCGCCTGCCTGCGGGCGCTGTTGTGGTGGAATTTCAGCCCCCCCGGCGCCGCGTCGTCCTCCGCGCTTTTGCCCATTTTCAGCATGGGCCTGCGCATGGACCTTTCCGCCGCCGCATGGATTTTTCTTCCTTGGGCGCTGTGGATTACGTTTCTTCCGGAGAAAATCTTCTCTTCCCGACCCTACAGGGCTCTAGCGCAGGCCGCCTTCATCGCTTATGCGGCGTTCCAACTGTTTTTCTTCGGCATCGAATGGTATTTTTTCGACGAGTTCAACTCCCGGCTCAACAACGTCGCCGTGGATTATCTTATCTACCCCCACGAAGTCTTCATCAATATCGCCGAGAGCTACCCGGTCGCCGGGATCGCCGGCGCGTGCCTTCTGGCGAGCGCCCTGCTTTACGCCGGACTGCGGACCCCGCTGCGAAGCGCTTGGAGCCGCCCCAGCCGGTTGGGAGAACGGGTTCATTTTCTCGCCGTTTACCTGCTGCTGTGGATATTGTTGACCCAAACCGTGAGCATGAAAGACACGCGCTTTCCCCAAGACCGGGTTCTGGGCGAAATCTCAAGCAACGGCGCCTATTCTCTCATTTACGCGGCGACCACGCGCGATTTGGATTTTACCGCGTTTTACAGGACGATGGAAACGCGGGAGGCCTACCGGCGGGCCCGCAAACTTTTGTCGCAGACGGAGGCCGTTTTTGAGCCGGGGGACCGCACCATCCAGCGCCGCATCCTCGGAAGCCGGCGGCGCCGGCCTATGAATCTGGTGATTTTGCTGGTGGAAAGCTTCGGCTCCGAGTTTTGGGGGTGTCTGGGCAGTCCCGGCCAATCCTGGACCCCCCGCATGGACGGCTTGTCAAAACAAGGGCTGCTTTTCACCCATCTCTACGCCTCGGGCAACCGGACCGTGCGCGGAATGGAGGGCGTCCTGTCGGCATTCCCCCCTTTGCCGGGCGACTCGATCGTCAAAAGACATTTATCCGATCAAGTCGCCACGTTGGCGCGCACGCTCAAGGACCAGGGCTACCAAACGCTCTTTTTGTACGGCGGGCGGGGAATATTCGACGGCATGAAATCGTTCACCACCCGCAACGGCTTCGACCGCTTCATCGAGCAGAAGGATTTTCCCAGGCCTGTCTTCTCCACCATCTGGGGCGTCAGCGACGAGGACTTGGTGGACCGCGCCGTCGAGGAGTTCCGCGGCCTGGAGAGCCGCGGCCGCCCCTTTTTAGGCGTCGTGCTCACCGTTTCCAATCACAAGCCCTACACCTATCCGGCCGGACGCATTCCGGAAGACCCCAACGCGCACAGCCGGCAGCACGCCGTCAAATACACCGATTGGGCTCTCGGAGAGTTTTTCGCCCGGGCCGAGAAAGAGCGGTTTTACCAAGACACCCTTTTTGCGGTGGTCGCCGATCACGGCGCGCGCGTTTACGGAAGCCCGGCCATCCCCATCCACTCCTATGAAATCCCACTGCTGGTCCTGGGGCCCTCCGTCAAAAAGCCGGCCTCCGTGGACACGCTGGGCTCTTCCGTGGATGTGGGGCCGACGCTGCTGGGACTGATGGGCGCCGCTTACCGCAGCGTTTTTTTCGGCCGCGACCTGCTCAAAACGCGCCGCCAGGACGGCTGGGCGGTTTTAAATCACAACCGGGACATCGGGCTTTACCGCAACGGCCGGATGGCGGTCCTGGGACTCAATAAGACCGTTGAGTTTTACCGGGTCAACCCTGGAAGCAAGGAACTCGAAGCGGCCAACCATCAAGACGAGGAAGACCGGCAGCTTGAAAAAGACGCCATCGCGCTTTTCCAGGTGGCCGACGATCTTTACGTCCACAAAAACTATTTTGTCCGCTGACGGCAGCGGCGCCGTGCGTTAAGCCCCGTGGCGGAACAGGGCGAAAAAGCGGTCCTGATAGAGTTCAAACAAACCGAATTCCTTGAGCTTTTTTCCCAACTCCCTGACAGCCTCCGGATCGCGGGCGGCCTTCTCAAACAGGGTTTCAATCTCAAAATTTTTCCTCCTCTCGCCCCGGCCGGCCGCGTCGAAAACGTCATGCTCCGCGAGCTCCTTGATGTTTTCGGGAAAAGATTTCCGGGTCTCATCCAAAGTGAATTTTAAGAGTGAAAACTTCCAGCTTGGATCCGGGCAGGCCAGCACCGCCTCGTACGGGACGGAGCGCTCGTCCAAATCGGCGACGATGCGCTCCACCACGGTCTGCGACTCCTCGTGGATCAACTGGGCTCCGCCGAATTCATTCTTGAATTTATACTCCAAAACCCGGAGCGAATCTTCCCGGGAATGGCGCAAAAGCATGTCGGCGAATTTCCGCGCCTCCTCTCCGAATCCTTCATAGCGCTCCTGAAGCGCCTCCGCCGTCAGAATTTTCGGCCGCACGGCCAAGACCCGCCCCTGCCGGAGCCGGCACAGGCGGGGCCCCTCCGGGACCTCCGAGACTAGATGGTAGCCGATGTGCGTATCCGCGAAGGTATTCAGCCGCCTGACGGGCGGGCGGAGCACCCGCGTTTGAGCAAGTATCGCGTAAAATTCTTTGCGGTCCATATTCAACTTCCCCTATGCTGCCATTATCGCTTCTTTGCCGCCCCCTCAACAAGAGGTCCTTAAGGAGAGGGTGACAGGCGCCTGCCACAGCATGGCGCCATCAGAGATAGGGGGAACCACGGAGTGGTGCCCCACTGGGATGGCCGGTGGAGGGGGTGCCCGGAACCAAGCCACCGGATTGGTTCTCCCATGAGGAGCGCCGCGAGGTTCCTTCGCAGCCGAGCGGTCATGAGACCCGAGCGGGCGCTGCCTCCGGTCAGCGCCGCGCAGGGCGCGACAGAGAGGTCTTGACGCCGCGGCATCGGGGCCTTATACTTAATTGACGCCGGCCAAGAAAGGAGACACCGCACATGAAATTAAAATTATCCAAGCTTGCATCGCTTTTAACGGCCGTTCTGTTTCTAGCCGCAACCGCGCCGGCGCGCTCTGAGTTGGCCCCGCCTGCGCCGGATGCCGTCATGAACTTGGACCTGCACACGCACACGTATTGCTCCGATGGAGGCGAGACGCCGGAAACCGTGGTCGGCAAAGCCGCGGAGGCCGGAGTCGAGTTTCTGGCCGTCACCGACCACGACACCATGAC
Source organism: Elusimicrobiota bacterium (assembly GCA_016206405.1). GTDB lineage: Bacteria > Elusimicrobiota > Elusimicrobia > O2-12-FULL-59-9 > O2-12-FULL-59-9 > O2-12-FULL-59-9. Next base: position 3,259 of record JACQRQ010000257.1, read on the forward strand.
CTGCGTCTCCCGGGCCAAAAAGGAAGCGGATGCCAAGGGCGTGCGCCTCATTGCGGGCATCGAGATCAGCGTGGGAGCGGGCTCGATGCACGTCCTCGGCCTGGGCGTAGACGCTGAAAACGCGGCCCTGAAAGCCCTCATGGAAAGCGCCGATCATGAGCGCATCCGGCGGGCCGAGGCGATCGTCCAAAAGCTCAATGATCTCAATGCCGGAAAGCCCATCGATTTTCTTGCGGACCTGGTTCTGACCAAGGTCAACAAAAACCGGGTCATCGACGGCGCGGAACCGATCGGCGCCGAAGCGGCCGCCGAGATGGGCCGGGAGGCGCTTTTGAGCGGCTTCACCGGGGAAATAACGCGCCCCGACATCGCCCAAGTCCTGGTGGACAAAGGCTACGTGGCCGACACCAAGGAAGCTTTTTCAAAATATATCGGCAACGACGGTCCCGCCTATGTGCCCGTTCAAGGCCCCTCTTTCACGGACGTGCTTGACATCATCCACAACGCGGGCGGCATCGCCGTTTTGGCCCACCCATTCACGATTTTCAAGGTCCCCGCGGACCTCGCCAAGCAATACGCCGATTTTGACGCCCTGTTTCGAGCCTTGGTGGAGGCCGGGCTCGACGGGGTGGAGGCGTATCAGCCCCAGACCCAATACACCAAAGACAACGAAACCAAGCTTTCGGCCGCGCTGATCACCCTTCCGGAGAAAGCGCGGCGCAAACTGCTTTATGTTCCATCCTCCGACTACCATGCCCATGAAAAAATCGGCGGCAAAAACATCGGCGGCCTGCCTATGCCCAAAGAAGAGGCCGCGAAGATTCTGCGCGCCCTAAATATCCATAAGCCGCGCGCCGCGAAATCCGCCAAATAAAGCGTCGCGACCCGCTGGAGCGCCGCGCTCGGGCGCCCAACCCTGGGCAGCGCAACCGCTTTAGAGTCAAAAAAACTTGACAGTTCCGCCGCGCCCCACTATACTATCCCTAATATGCCCGCTCCGCAAAACGCAGCCCGCCGCGCCGCGCTGGTCAAAGGCGCTTCCAAAGCCAAGATTAAGGCCTTGGTGGACTTAAGCGCCTGCACGGGCTGCGAGGTCTGCATCGCCGTTTGCCCGGTCCCCGACTGCATCGAGAAGTTCGGCGACGAGCCGCCCAACTGGGGGGTCTACGTCAACTATGATATCTGCATCGGCTGCCAGCTCTGTTCCAAGGACTGTCCGTGGGACACTATTCGCATGGTCCCGACCGCCGCGGTGGCGGGCCATACCACCAGCTTGGATTCTCAAATGGCCCGCGCGCATCCGGTGTTTGAAAATCCCGAGACCGTGCCCGAATCCGTGCGCACTTTCATAGGAAAAGGGCCCGTCACGGACCCCGTGGTCGTCAACCTCTTTCAGAAGCACAACCCGGGCCTGCCGTCGAAATAGAACGGGCGGACGCCGGCCCAAGGAGGCTTTATGGCGGAAGAAACGAAAGAATCCACGACCCCCGCGCACTGTTCGCGCAAATGCGGCGGCTGCAAGTTCCTGGCGGGAGTTCTCGTCGGACTGCTCCTGGCCGGAACCGGGTTCGGCCTCTACATGGCCGGCCGCTGCTCCGGCCGCGCTTGCCCGACTCAAAGCATGTGCCCCATGCAAAGCCAGATGTCCAAATAGCGTCTTCTGAAGTAGGTCCAAAAAAGGCGATGGAGTTCGCCTAAACCGCCCCGGAAGCCCGGGGATGATGACTCCTGCCGACGCTTGGCGGGTTTTTTTATTTATGAGCAAATGGCTGAGCCTTGCGGTTGGAACCCTGGCGGGCGGCGTCGCCCGCTACGTCTTGGCGGGGGCGATTTACCAGGCCCTGGGAACGCGATTCCCGTACGGGACCCTGGCCGTCAATCTATCGGGCTGCTTCCTGATTGGAGCCTTCAACGGCTTGGCGGAGACGAAGTTCCTCCTGGGGCCCAACGCGCGGGTGATGCTCATGATTGGGTTTTGTGGAGCGTTCACGACTCTCTCGACCCTCATGCTGGAGACTTCCAATCTCATGAAAGACGGTGAAGCCATGCGGGCCTTCGCCAACGTCGCGGCAACGATAATTCTGGGCTTTCTGCTTTTTCGTCTTGGCGAGGTCCTGGGCGAAGTTCTATAAGGGGGCGGTTATGAAGATTCCAAGCGACGGTAAATTGCTGAGAATATTTGTGGGCGAGGCCGACCGCTGGGACGGCTTGCCGCTTTATGAAGCCATCGTCCATGAGGCCAAGCGGCAGGGATTGGCGGGAGCGACCGCCATCAAGGGATTTATGGGGTTCGGCTGCAAAAGCCACATGCACACCGCCAAGCTCCTGCGCCTCTCCGAGGATTTGCCCGTCATTATCGAGATCGTGGACAGCGAAGAAAAAATCAACCGGCTCCTTCCCAAACTCGATGAGATGGTGTGGGAAGGCCTCATCACTTTGGAGAAGGTTCAGGTCGTCATGTACCGGGCCGGCGCGCCGCGATGAGGGTCTTCTTCATTTCCTCCGCCGGGACGCGCCGCTGTGGCTGCGAATTTGACAGGGGTGCGGAAATATTACAGACTGTGCTGCGCTTATAATCGACGTTATTATGGCCGCTGAAAAAATTCTCATCGTCGAAGACGAAAAGCCCCTGGCCAAGGTCCTAAAATACAACCTGGAAAAAGAGGGCTACCGGGTGCTGACGGTTTTTGACGGAAAAACCGGCTTGGAAGCCTTCGAAAAGGAGAGGCCGGATTTGGTCATCCTCGACGTCATGCTCCCCAAGACGGACGGATTTGAGGTCTGCAAGACGATCCGCCAACGCTCCAAAATTCCCATCGTGATGCTGACCGCCCGCAAAGAAGAGGTGGACCGGATTCTGGGCCTGGAGTTCGGCGCCGACGACTATATCACCAAGCCGTTCAGCGTGCGCGAGGTCATGGCCCGCTTGAAAGCCATTTTTCGCCGCGTTTTGGACAAAGACGCCGCCGCGGCCGCGGTCCGGATGGGAAATCTCGAGGTCGATTTTGAAAAATACGAGGTGCGCGTCCACGGCAGGCCCGTCCAGCTCAGCCCTAAGGAGTTCGAGTTTTTAAAATGCCTCATCGCGGCCGGCGGCCGGGCGCTGACCCGGGACGAGCTTCTCGAAAAGGTATGGGGCTACGACAAGTCCATGGAGATCGACACCCGGACCATCGACCAGCACATCGCGCGCATGCGGGAAAAGCTCGGGCTTGAAGCGGAGCGCGTCGTGACGGTTAAAAACGTCGGCTACCGCATCCGGCAAGATTAGGTGTCCCCCTCAACCGCCTTTGCGGCCGGATTCGCCATCGGAACGCTCGCCATGCTGGCCGTATTCGCCTTCGTGTTCCGGCGCTCGTTCAGCCGGCCGCTTTCGGCGATTTCTCAGGTCGCGGAGCAGTTGGCGCGCGGGGAGCACGGCGCCAGGGTGCGATTGCCTCCCGCCACCCGGTTCGGGCGTTTAGGGACGACGCTCAATCTCCTCGCGGAGCGGTTCCAGCACGACATCAGCGAACTTCGCAGGCTGGAGCAAATCCGCAAGGAATTCGTGGCCAACGTCTCGCATGAGCTCAGGACTCCTTTGGCGACGATCAAGGCCTTCGCCGAAACGCTGCATTCCGGCGCCGTTGAGGACACGGAAAACCGGATGGAATTCATCCAAGAAATCGAAAAAAACGCGGACAGGATGACCCGGCTGGTCGACGATCTGCTGACGATTTCGGCCCTGGAATCCGGCAAGCTGCCCCCCGCTTTCGAGCCGGTGGACCTCATGCGCGTGGCGCGCGAAGTGGTGGTCGGCCTGATGCCCCTGGCGCAAAAAAAAATGATCGTTCTGCGGCTGGAGCCCTTTGACATCCCTCAAGTTCGAGCCGACAAAGGCCAACTGAAGCAAGTGCTGACCAATCTGCTGGACAACGCCGTCAAATACACGGCGGAGAAGGGCACCGTCCGCTTGACGGCCTCCGCCCAGAACGGCCGGGTGACGGTGAAAGTGGAGGATACCGGCTGCGGCATCCCCGGCCAAGAACTTCCGCGCATCTTCGAAAGGTTTTACAGGGTGGACAAGGCCCGCTCCAGGGAAATGGGCGGCACCGGATTGGGCCTATCCATCGTCAAGCATATCCTCGAACTGCACGGCGGCTCCGTGGGCGTCGAGAGCGCGGTGGGCCGGGGCTCGACGTTCCGGTTCACTTTGCCGTCCGCTTCTTAGGCATCGGGGCTTTGTCCGGGGGATTCTAATGAATCAATTCCATATCATCGCCTTCATCATCTCCCTGGCGTACCTCTTTGATTTCCTAAACGGAATGCACGACGCCGCCAACTCCATCGCCACGGTCGTCTCGACGCGGGTGCTCTCGCCGCGCTTCGCGGTGGCGTGGGCGGCTTTTTTCAACTTCGTGGCGGCCTTCGGCTTTGGAGTCCATGTCGCCAACACCATCGGCAAGGGGCTGGTGGACCCATCGGTCTTGGACAACGCCGTACTCATCGGAGCGCTGGCCGGAGCCAGCCTCTGGGACTGGCTGACCATCCAGTTGGGAATTCCGGTCAGTTCTTCGCACGCCCTGATCGGCGGGATGGTGGGCGCCGGGGTGGCCAAGGCCGGGTTTTCCTGCCTCATCCCCGGCAAGCTCATCACCATCGTGATCTTCATCTTTTTGGCTCCGGCCATCGGTCTGATTTTCGGTTTTGGCCTGATGGTGGCGGTGCAATGGATATTCCGCCGGCGCTCCCCCAGCCAGGTGGATGCCTTCTTCCGCATCGGACAGCTATTCTCCGCGGGCCTTTACAGCCTTTCGCACGGCTCCAACGACGCCCAGAAAACCATGGGGATCATCGCCGTGCTCTTATTCTCAAACGGCTACATGGGAGATACGTTCCATGTGCCGTGGTGGATCATTCTCAGTTGCCACGCGGTCATCGCTCTGGGAACCTTATTGGGCGGCTGGAAAATCGTCAAGACCATGGGCTTTAAAGTCACCAAGCTAAAACCGGTCGGCGGCTTCTGCGCCGAGACCGGCGCCGGAATCGCCATTCTCATCTGTTCGCTGTCCGGAATCCCGGTCTCAACGACTCACACCATCACCGGCGGCATCATCGGCGCCGGCTCGACGATGCGGCTGAGCGCGGTGCGCTGGGGCGTGGCAGGCCGGATCGTCTGGGCCTGGGTCCTGACCATTCCCTGCGCGGCCGTAAGCGCCGCCTTGATTTACCGCGTCGCTTCCGCATTCCTCTAAACAGGAGTCAAAAAACATCGATGTCTTTCGTCTTCTTCGGACTCATAGGGATGTTGGGAGGCCTTCTGGGGTCCATGGTCGGACTCGGTGGCGGCGTGCTTATCGTGCCTCTTTTGACTCTCTTCCTCAAGGTCCCCATCCACCAAGCTATCGCCGCCAGCCTGGTCGCGGTCGTGGCGACCTCCACCAGCGCGGCCATCGGTTACGTCCGGGACGAGTTTTCCAACATGCGGTTGGGCATGACTTTGGAAACGGCGACGACTCTGGGAGCGGTCACGGGAGGGCTGGCCGCGGCGAGCTTCAACCGGGAAATGCTCATGGGAATTTTCGGCGCCGCCTTGGTCTTGGCCGCGGCATACCTTTTTTACGGCCGGGACCGTCTGGAGGCGCACCCGGTCCAGGGCGCTCCGCCGGGCCCTTTGGACGGTCGCTACCTGGATCCCTTTCTGAAGCGGGAAGTGCGCTACCAGGTGCGCCGCCTGCCGCTGGGCCTGGCCGCCTCTTTGGCGGCCGGGAGCCTGTCGGGACTTTTGGGCATCGGCGGCGGCCCCATCAAGGTTCCGGTCATGGTCGTCGCCATGGGAATTCCAATGAAGGCGGCGGCGGCCACCAGCAACTTTATGATCGGCGTCACCGCCTGCGCCAGCGCCTATATCTACTACGCGCGCGGAATGGTCAACCCAATGGTGGCGATCCCCGTCGCGCTGGGCACCACGGCGGGCGCGCTCGCGGGCTCGCGCCTCGCCCCGAAAGTGCGCGGAACCTATTTAACGGCCGCCCTGGCAGCCGTCCTCTTGATGCTCTCCATCCAAATGCTCCTGGCGGCCTTCGGCCTGAGGCTGTATTGACCATGCCGACAAAAGATCGGCCGAACCTCGAGGACGCCGGGCTCAATAAATCCGTCTCCGCTGTGTTGGCCGGCGGACTCATCCTGGCTTTGTTTCTAATGCTGCTTGGAACCGCGCTGGCTTGGAAAAATTCCGGCGGCTTTTCACCCCGCGCGACGCCGCTCGCCGAGCTTGCCGCCGCTTTGCGGCGTTTGGAGCCCACGGCCGTCGCGAGCCTGGGCATCATCGTGCTTCTGGCCACCCCCGCTTTGCGCGTCGCGACGCTCCTGGCCGGATACGTTCGCCGCCGGCAGTGGTTTTTCGCGGCGATCGCCGCGAGCGTTTTGGCGGTTCTGGCCCTCAGCCTGAGCCTGGGCCGCTAAACTCCCATCGCCATTAAAAACTACAGGCCTTGCGTAAAATCTATTTTCGCATTATACTTATATCAGTTGTAAAATCCCACATTGACGGCGCCCGAATAAGGAAGGGTTATGGGAAAACCGATCCGCGTCCTGGTGATCGAGGACTCCGAAGACGACACGCTGCTCCTGGTCCGCAAGCTCCAGGAGGAGGGTTTCGCCCCGACGCACCGGCGCGTCGACACTCTCGAGTCCCTGGGCGCCGCTCTCAATGAGGAAGCGTGGGACATCATCATCTCCGACCACTCCATGCCTCATTTCAGCGCCATCCACGCCCTCCAACTTCTGAAGGAAAAAAGCATGGATCTTCCGGTGATCATCGTCTCCGGCACCATCGAGCCGGTCGCCGCGGTGGCCGCCATGAAGGCGGGCGCGAGCGACTACATCATGAAAAACGATCTCACCCGCCTTATTCCCGCCGTTGAGCGCGAGCTGCGCGAGGCCCGGCTGCGGCGGGAAGCCAAGCGGACCGAGGAGCAGTTTAGGCAGGCGCAAAAAATGGAGTCCATCGGCCGGCTGGCCGGCGGCGTCGCCCACGATTTCAACAACTTATTGACCGCCATCATGAGCTATTGCACCTTCCTGCTGGCGGACCTGGGCGAGAAAGACCCCAAGCGCGCCGACGTTCAAGAAATCGAGGCCGCGGCGCAGCGCGCGGCCGCTCTCACACGCCAGCTTCTGGCCTTCAGCCGCCGGCAGGTTTTGGAACTCAAGGCGTTGGACTTAAACGCGGTCGTGGTCAACCTCAACCGGCTCCTGCGCCGCCTCATCGGCGAGGATATCGAACTGCGCACCGTCCTCGGAGAAACCTCGGCGATCAAATCGGACGCCGGGGCCGTCGAGCAAGTCATTATGAATCTGTGCGTCAACGCCCGGGATGCCATGCCCAATGGTGGAACTTTGACGATTGCGACTTCAAACGCGATTATCGACAAGAGGATCGTGCGCGGGCAATTCGATGTCCAGCCGGGCGCCTACGTGATGCTGTCGGTGAGCGATACCGGCATGGGAATGGACGATGAAACCTTGGCCCATATTTTTGAGCCTTTTTTCACCACCAAGGAGAAGGACAAAGGAACGGGCCTGGGGCTCTCGACGGTTTACGGCATCGTCAAGCAAAGCGGAGGCTGCCTGTCGGTCGAAAGCGCCCCAGGACGCGGCTCCACTTTCAGGGTCTATCTGCCGCAGATTCAGGAAACGGCCGGGCCGGCGCCGGCCGCAGCCGCTGCGCCCGGCGCCCTGGGAGGCAAGGAGATCATCCTTTTGGTCGAAGACGACGACAAGGTCAGGGATTTATCCTGCCGCGCGCTCACGCAGCAGGGCTATACCGTCTTGAAAGCTCAAAAAGGCCGGGAGGCCCTGGAAATCTGCGCCAAGCGCGAGGAGCGCATCGATTTGATGGTGACGGACGTTATCATGCCTCAAATGAGCGGAGAAGAGCTCGCCAAGCGCATCCATGGGCTCAAGCCGGGAATCAAGCTGCTTTTTCTGTCGGGTTACACGGAAAACGTCATCGCCCATAAAGGGGTGCTGAAGCCCGGAATCCACTTCCTCCAAAAGCCCTTCACCCCCTCGCTGCTGCTCCAAAAGGTGCGTCAAGCCCTGGACTCTCCCGACAAATAAGTGGTAAAGTGATAGAGTGATAAAGTGGTAGAGTGATGCGGCGGCAACCAGCACAAAAGCGGCTTCCACCCTCCCGTGCGCCCGAACTAAAGGCTTGGTGTTGTTCCTTTTACCATTGTGCCACTGTACCACTCTACCACTTTACCACTTGAACACTATCACCCTGCCACTTTACCACTGCAGTTGAATGGAATCTACCGTCTCGGCCAAGCGGCCGGGGTTGGGGAGCGTGGCCGGTTTTTGGGTCCGCGGTTTGGCGGGGGATTCTAAAGCCGGGATTTGAGACGCCAAAGCGGAGATTTTTGTGACGTCCTCGCCCCGGCAGCCTGCGTCGGGACAGACCTTGGAGACGCGGCAGTCGCCTTCC
>JACQRQ010000258.1 GCA_016206405.1 Elusimicrobiota bacterium
CATCACAACAGAGTCCCCCTGAGCACGAAGGCCGCCACCGAAAAATACACGATCAGTCCCGTGACGTCCACCATCGTCGCCACGAAAGGCGCCGATGAGACCGCCGGATCGCCGCCCAGCTTTTTGATGGCCAGCGGCAGAACGGACCCGACCAGCGAGCCCCAAAGCACGACCCCCGTCAGGGCCAGGCCCACCGTCACGGCGACCCAAAACCAATGCGGCCCGTACAAGTTGAAAAACGCGGACCAAATGGAGATGCGCAAAAAGCCTATGGCTCCGAGAATCATGCCCAGAGCCAGCCCGCAGATCGTCTCCCGGCGCACGATTTTAAACCAATCGCCCGGCGATATCTCGCCGAGCGCCAGCGCCCGCACGACCAGCGTGGACGCCTGAGAGCCGGAATTTCCCCCGCTGGAGATGATCAAGGGAATAAAAAGCGCCAGCACGACCGCGCGGGCGATCTCCTTCTCAAAATACCCCATCGCGGTGGCCGTAAAAAGCTCGCCCAGAAACAGGATGATGAGCCAGCCCGCCCGTTTGCCGATTATTTTAGATAGGGCGATTTTCAGGTAAGGCTCCTCAAATACCGCCGTGGCGCCGAAGCGCTGGAAGTCCTCCGTGGCCTTCTGTTCGGCCACTTGAAGGACATCGTCGATGGTCACGATGCCGACCAGCACGCCCTCGGAATCGATGACGGGCAGGGCGACGCGCTCCAAGCGGCGGAAGGCCGCGACGGCCGTGCGCTGATCATCGGCGGCCTTCAGGGTCTCGAATTGGCCGGTCATCAACTCCGCGACCGGCTTCTCCAGCGGAGCCAGGAGAAACTCCCGAACCCGGAGGTCGTCAATGAGTTTGCCGGCGGAGTCCACCACGTAGAGAACGTTAAGGGTCTCGCTGTCATGGCCGTTTCGCCGCACATACTCGAGGACGTCGGAAACACGCCAGTTTTCCCGGATGGCGAGGTAATCCGGCGTCATGAGCCGCCCCACGCTGCCCTCCGGATAACCCAGAAGGCGCCGGGCGCGCTCGCGCTCCGGCGGCGACAAAAGGCTTAAAAGGTGTTTGGTCGCCTCGGCCGGAAGCTCCTCCAGAAACGCCGTGCGGTCGTCGGCGGAGACGGTGTTTAGAATTTCGGCCGCCTGATCGTCGGCCAAGGAGCGCAGGAGGCGTTCCTGCTCCGGGAACTTCAAATACTCAAAAACCTCCGCGGCCAGCTTTCTGGGCAGCAGGCGGAACACGACCGCCTGGTCTTCTTTGGGCAGGTCCGTGATGATGTCGGAAATGTCGGGGGCGGAGAGCTCCGAGAATGCCTCGCGCAGCGCGGAAAAGTTGCGATGGGCGATCAAATCTTCAAGATCCGGCTGGATCAATCTTCCAAGCATGCTTTAGTCCAACTTAGGAATTCAGGTTAGTATATTAAATCCGGCCTGGCGTCCGCGATCAAGGACCGAAGCGCCACGCCGCCCCGGCCAGGACGCTGTAGGCGGAGACAAGTTGGATTTGTTGCACCCATTGATACGCCGGAAACTGCGCCAGCGCGTAAAATCGCCACCCGCCGGCCGCTTTGAACTCGATGCCCGGCGACAAGAATAAATAAGTTCCTCCCGTTTTTTCCACCTCTTCGCGCGTCGTTCCCCGGCCGTCTCTGCCGTTGATCCGCAGGTTCGCCTGAGCCATCAGGCCCAGGCGCGGCAAAACCGGATACACCAAACCGGCATTGGCCTGAACGACGTTGCCGACGCGGTAATCCTCTTTCCCCTCCCCGTTGATCCGGTAGCCGGCGCTCACAAAAAAGGGCAGAGTCCCGTATCCCCCCGCCGCCATGGGAACCGGAAACCGCTGCAGCGATGCGATGCCCACGGTCAGATCGGTGGAGCCGCTCCCCGGCTGAATGGGCCCTTCCGCCTCATCTCCATCGGCGTTTTTAAGCCCGCCGCGCCCTGTCGGAAGCTTCACCGCCGCGAGCGCGGATAAGGCCGGCAGGCTCGGATCCTCCGGTTTCCAAAAGAAATAGCGTCCTTGCAGCTTCAGGTCGCCTAAACCGCGCAGGCTCCAGGTATCCAAAATATCCTGCCCCGAATGGTGATGGATATGCTGGTGCGCGCGCGAAACGAAAGGCAACTGCAGCTCAAAGCTCCAACGGTCGGTGGGCTCCCACGCCCCCCGCAGCCGGTGGACCCGACTGACGGTATAAACCTCGTCATGATGGCCGCCAATTTCTCCAACGGAGGCGGAGCGGCGTCCGACGCGGGGCTTGTCCTGGGGAATAAACTCAAACTCGTAGCCCAGTTCGACGCTCCCGCGGCTGGGAGCGGAAGCGCCGGCGGTGTCCACCGGGCACGACATGGCTCCGCAACTGGCCTGAACCGGGGAACGTGGACAAAATAAAAAAATCGCAAAACCAAAAAAGGCGGCTTTAGGAACGCTCATTTTTTCTCCTCAAATGCGGCAACCCGAATTCCCCAGTTGGGGAATTTCCTACGCAGTGAGCAGGACGGGCTTCGCCCAGGGCAATCGCCCGCTTCCGGCGCAAAAAAAACGCGCTGCCGGGAAACGGACGGCGTGGCCAGAATGCGGTTTAAGCGAGAACAGGTTTTGGGGGTGGGACCAAAGAAAGCGTCTCAGGCGGCAAGTACAACCAAGCGCCGGCTTGAGGGAATTCGCGGCAAGGCGGGGGGGCGGCCGCGAAGGATGTCGGACGATAGAACCATTCCTGCCTGGCTTCCGGGCCGCGCAGGTACTGTTTGCCCTGCGATTGGACCTGTTTTTTCACCTGCAAACAGACATGGCATGGATTGCGCCCGCCGAAGGTTTTTTCGAGAGTCGGGCCCGGAGCGGAGGAGCGGAGGTTGGCGACGGCCATCGTCATCCAGGCGTAAGATTGAAGAAGCGCCAGATGCGAGCCGCTTGCGACAAAAAGCCCGCCGAAGATCAAGAAACGAATGAGCCGCATCGCTGGATTATATCACTTTGCAACGATTTTCCCAGTACGATGCAAAAAAGACGCAAAAACGCTCTAAAAAATACGCAGCCTCAAGGCATAATTATAAGGGAGAACGGGGATTCAAGATGAACCATATCATCACCGCTTCGACGCTCATCTGCTTGATTGCCATCGTTTGGTCCGTCGTCTTGTTTCGCCGCGTCCGCGATTGGCGCATCGGCTTCCTTACGTTGACCCTGGCGCTTATGGTGGCGCACCAGTTGCCGGCCCTTTTTCCCCACAGCCAGGATTGGTTGATGCCGATAACCGGCCATGATCGCCGCCTGCTGGGACTTTTCATCAGCATCCTGATTTTCCTGGCGGTTTTTTTTCTGGAGCGCATCATCTCCCGGCAGAAGAAATCCGAGCAGGATTTGGCGGGAGCGAACCGTTCCCTCCAATGCTTGAGCCGGTTCAACCAAACCATGGCGCGCGGCGAAAGCGAGCAATCGCTGCTCGACGCGCTGTGCTCCATTTTGGTGGAGACGGGCGGTTATCCCGCCGCTTGGGTCTGGTACGCGGAGGAAAATCCGGACAGAGAACCCCGCCTGATGGCCCAAGCGGGAAACCTTGAGCCTTGCTTGCGGGGCGCCCAAGCGCTGTGGGGTCAAGACTCGATGCGCCGGCAGGCGGAAGCGGAAAATGCCTGCGCCCCGGCGGCGGCCGTCGAACTGCCCTGCTATATTTCCCTGGTATTAACCTTGGACGCGAAGCCTCTGGGCGCGCTCAACGTCTGCACCGAAGGACTCCGCCCGTGGGACGAGACGGATATGGAATTGCTTTCTCAAATCAGCGGCGATTTATGTTACGGCATCCGAGCGCTTCGATGTCGGGCCGAAAAGGACAAAGCACGCGAGGCTCTGCGAGCCTCCGAAAGCCGCTTCCGTAGCCTGGTCGAACAATCCCTCGTCGGCGTGTCCATCATCCAGGATGGGAAGTTCCTCTATATGAACCCCAAGGGCTTAAAGACGCTGGGGTACTCTTTGGAAGAAATCCGCTCTTTGGCATCGGTCACGGACGTGGTCGCGCCCTCCGACCGCGGCACAGTCCAGGAAAACATCCGAAAGCGTATCGAAGGCCAAGCCGACACCCTGCACTACAACACCGGAGCGGTGCGCAAGGATGGGAAATCGATCGAGCTTGAGATTTTGGGCAACCGCACCATGCTGGACGGCAAGCCCGCCATTCTCGGCACTTTTTTAGACGTCAGCGAGCGAAAGGCTCTGGAGAGGCAGTTTATGCAGGCGCAAAAAATGGAGGCCGTGGGGCGGCTGGCCGGGGGCGTCGCGCACGATTTTAATAATCTCTTGATGGTTATTTCGTCCTACAGCGCCTTTCTTCTGGAGAGCTTCAATCCCGACGATCCCAGGCGCGCGGACGTCGAGGAGATTCAAAAAGCCTATGAACGCGCCCAATCCTTGACGCGCCAGCTTTTGGCCTTCAGCCGCAAACAAATTCTTCTGCCGGCAGCGTTGGATATCAACTTAATTCTCGCCGATTGCCACCAGATGCTGCGCCGGCTCATCGGCGAGGACATCCGGCTGATTTTCAACCCCGCCAAAACCTGCGGCAAAATCTGGGCCGACAAAGGCCAAATGGAGCAGGTGGTCATGAACCTCGCCGTCAACGCCCGCGACGCCATGCCCCAGGGCGGCGACCTCACGATTAAAACCGCCGAGGCCGAGTTCGCTCAAACTCAAAGACATTTCCACGGCGCCATCCCTCCCGGAAAATACGTCGTATTGGAGATCAGCGATACGGGCAGCGGCATGGAGGAAAGCGTCCGCGCGCACCTTTTCGAGCCTTTTTTCACCACGAAAGAGCCGGGCAAGGGAACGGGCCTCGGCCTCGCCACCATTCACGGCATCGTTTCACAAAGCGGAGGCCACATCACGGTTGAAAGCGAACGGGGGCGGGGATCCGTTTTCAAAATCTACCTTCCCAAGCTCAACCTCGGGGAAAGCGGCTCGAACACTCCCGCCGCCGGGGGCCGCTCGCTCAACGGCGCCGAGACGATTCTTGTGGTCGAAGACTTCCAACATCTGCGAAAAGCGGTGCAGCGCGCTCTGGCGGAAAAAGGCTACACCGTTTTGACGGCTGAAAATCCGGAGAAAGCGCTCGAAATCGGCGCGAGCCGCGCCGGGAACATCGATCTGATTCTATGCGACATGGTCCTTCCGCAAATGAACGGGCCGGACCTCATCCGGCGCCTCAGGCCTCTATGCGGAGACGCGAAAGTCCTTTATATGTCCGGACATATCGACCACGCCGTCCTGGACAGGGGCTTGGCGGCCGACAACGCGGACTTCCTTCAAAAGCCCTTTACCCCCGCGGATTTGGCCGCCAAAATCCGCGAAGTCTTGGAAGCGGAGCGCCCCGTTTCCCGCAGTCTCAACGCCGCCGGGGGTTGAAAAAAATCCCCTCAATCGCAAATCCCCTGCAATATCTCCTGCATCTCGCGGCGCTTGTGTTTGACGAACTCAAAATCCTTGATGGATGCCAGGTTGATTTTCACGTTTTCAACGGCGCCGTAGATGCCGGCGCGGCACAGATGCCTGCCGGTCTTTAAGTCGGAGGTTACGGAGCCGGCGCAATGTTTTTGGGCATCGGCCAATATCAGCAGGGCGCGCAACGCCAGGCGCGCAGTTTTAATCGGAGTTTCGGCCGCCAGCTTGAAGGCGTGCTGGATGGCCTCGACCCTCTCCTCCCTGTCCTTGGAAATCCGGAAGGCGGCCATCACCGCCTCGAAAGCCTGGGCGTCTTCCACGACGCAGCGTTCCAGGTTGTTGCCCAAGGCGGCCAGGTCGTCGCACCTATTGCCCAACTCGCCGATGCGGTCGCCGGCTCCGGCGACGGGTTTTTTCTTGAAGCTCTCAATCGAGATGCCCACCGCCATTCTTCCCAGCGCGCACCCCATGCCGGCGGCGACGGCCGCCGCGCTGCCGCCTCCCGGCGTCGGCGTCGTCTCCGCCAAAGCCCGCATGAGTTTTGAAACGCCTTCCACCCAGCCGTCCCCCCGGAGCTTGTCGATTTGGCGCTCCAGAATCTGCGTTTCGGGATTAAAGCCCCGCAGCTTGAGCCTGTCGGCCGCGAACTCCACCAGGGCCGCCGCCGGCGCCAGCCCGATGATCTCCGTGTCGGCGATCGCTATTTTTTTCGCGGCGGCCTCGCGTTCGACGGCGCCGAAAACGGCGGCCAGGGAGGTCCGCTTGTAGTCCGTCAGGACGGTTGAAATCTGCGCCTGATTCCTGGCTTTTAAAAAGATCTCTTTGGCCCGCAGCGCGGGCAGCCCGCCGCCGGAGGTCCGTATTTTTTTGGCCGTGCTTTTGGCCCACTCCTGGTCCTGGCTCTCCAAGTTCACGTTGAAATTAATGATCTGCTCCCGCGCCCCCACCGCCACGGCGCCGGCCGTCGGGTGGATGCGCTCGGGCCCGAAATCGGGGGCGCGCGCCGGGTTTTTGCCGATCTCCAGCCGCAGGCCCTCGAATTGTCCCTTGCGGACGTCCGCCAGGTTCCGGCGCTCCGGCCGCTGCGCGGCATGATCATAAAGGTACACCGGTATTTGGAGCTCCCGTCCGATGCGCTCGCCGCATTTTGTCGCCAGTTCGACGCATTCCGCGAGACCGCCCGGCAAGAGGGGAACGAAGGGGATCACGTCCACCGCCCCCATGCGCGGGTGCTCACCCCGGTGGTGGTTCAAGTCGATAAGTTCCGCGGCCTTGCGGGCCACCCGGAAAGCCGCTTCCCCGGCCGCTTGAGGCGGCGCGGCGAAGGAAAGCACCGTGCGGTTGTGGTCGGCGTCCTTTTCCACGTCCAATATGATCACGCCCGGGACCGAGCGCGCCGCCTCCACGACCGCGCCGATCTTGGCCTCATCGCGGCCCTCGCTGAAATTCGGCACGCACTGGATAAGAATCTGCTCCATGATTTCTCCTATTTTTTCCGATAAACGATCTTTCCTTTTTTGATCGTCATGCGGCAATGGTTGACGCCGAAATAATACGGGATTTCGCGGTAATCGTCCACGTCCATATGGGCCAGGTCGGCCTGCTTGCCGGGCTCAAGGCTTCCCAAGCGGCGGCCCTCTCCCAGGCTATAGGCCCCGTTGACGGTCGCGGCCGTGACCGCTTCCTCCGGGCTCATGCGCATCTGCGTGCAGGCGACCGACATCACAAACTGCATGTTCCAGACGGGCGCGCTGCCTGGATTAAAATCGCTCGCCAAGCACACCGGCACGCCGGCGGCGATGAGCCCGCGCGCCGGCGGCCATTTCCCCCCTCCCAAAAAATAATTGGAGGCCGGCGCCAGAATCGCCGCCGTGCCCGCGCGCGAAAGCGCCGCCATGTCGCCGGGCGCGGCATGATCCAAGTGATCGGCCGAGGCCGCCCCCAGCTTGGCCGCCAAGCGGGCGCCCCCGAGGCGGGAGAGCTGCTCGGCGTGCAGTCGCGGCGCCAGCCCGGCCGCAAGTCCCGCTCTTAGAATTTTCTCGGATTCCTTCACGGAAAAATATCCGCGCTCGCAGAACACGTCGATAAAGCGCGCCAATTTTTTGCCGCAGACGGCCGGAATCATTTTTTCAATCAGCAGGCGCACGTATTCCCGCCGGTTGCCCCCGGGAGGAAGCGCGTGCGCCCCCAGGAAGGTGGGGATGATCTCCAGCGGCCCGCGGCGGCCGACCCGGCCTATGACCTCCAATATCTTGATCTCGTTTTTAAGGTCCAGGCCGTAGCCGCTCTTGGCCTCGATGGTCGTGGTGCCGGCCTTCAAAAAGCGCAGCGCCCTTCGCCCCAGCAGTTGCGCCAGCCGTCCCTCCCCGGCGCGGCGCACGCCGCCCACGGTGCTCCAAATGCCGCCGGTGCGGCGCGAAACCGCGCGGTAGCCGAGGCCCGAGGTCCTGAGCGAAAAATCCCGAAGGCGGGGCCCGGCAAAAACGGGATGCGTGTGCGCGTCCACAAACCCCGGCATCAGCACGCCGCCTTCAAGCTCCAGCACGCGCGCCCCCCGGGCCATCCGGCGGATTTGCCTGTAGGCGCCGGCCGCGGCGATAAGGCCCCCCTCGATGAGAACCGCCGCGTTGGGGCCGAGGACGGACAAGCGGCGCATTTCGGGGCCCCGGCGCGCGCGGCCGGGCCCCTTCAGCGTGAGGATTTGAGACGCCCCGACGATCAAGAGTTTTTCTTTCATTTAAGGGCCTGTCAATCAATAACTGAGTCAATGTGGCCGAGGGGATTTTGACCCAGGGCAAGGCGCGAAGAGCGAGCATACTTGAAAAGTATGTGAGCGAGGAGCAACGCCGCCCTGGGGCGAAAGCCTCCGGCCCCTTTGGGGAGGGCCCATTTGGGGCGATTTCTTCATTGCTCGATCGGTCACATAGCCACTGCTATGCTCCCTCCTCGCGTCTCGAACTCACCTCAAACTTGGCCCTCCAAATTGATTCAGTTATTGTTTGCCAGGCCCTAAGGCAGGACGCGTTAAAATCCGGCGGAGGCCAATGAAGCGGGTTACTTTTTGCGGAGAGAGAAAATCATCGAGGTGGAGCCGACCGTGATCTCGTCGCCGTCTTGAAGCGGGCGCTGGCCGTTGACCGCCTCTCCGTTGACGATCGGATAGCCCGCTTTGACCGCCACCAAAACGTACTGATCGCCGCGCCGGGTGATCATCGCGGCCACGTCGGGGGCGAAAAGCCCCTTGATGCGAACGGTCATGCGGTCCGACTTCCCGATGTAAGTCGACA
>JACQRQ010000260.1 GCA_016206405.1 Elusimicrobiota bacterium
AACAACTTTACAGCATACAGACGTCGCGTCGCCAACTGTTGCGGTGTTCCAGGGGGTCTCATGCCCCACAGGATAGCTAAACTGGACGAGTTTTTCCATTACTTATGCAAAGGTCAATAGCCCCTTCGACCGCTATCCATCCGCCTGCGTGTCAAGCTACCGGGATGAAACGGCAAGGAGACAGCTCTTAACCACGGGGGCGTTTTATGTCCGGTCGCGGAGGAAGCCAGAATCAGTGGCTGTCGAAACACTGGAGGATCTCGAAGATTTAATCGACATGGCCGCAGACCAATGGCTGCAGTACCGGAGCCGCCGCGATGCCGTCGGCACCACCTCCATAGAGACTTCTCGAAAACGATTTGACGCAGAAGGAATTGATTTATGAGCGAACAAACCCTCGTTAATAAATTAAAACAGCGTGGTCACTGGAAGGTCACAATAAATCCAACTGAATATACAGAGAACAGATTTGACTTCGCGGAACTCAAAGCGACCATAGAGAAGTGTAGTGTTAGACTGCGCGGGTGGGACTATCCCCACATTGACCATCAAAATACCTACAATCGTTCTGGTTATATAGAGTCTTATTGCGAGTTTGGTTATCACATTGAATACTGGCGCCTATATCGAAGTGGGAAGTTTATTCACCTCTTTGGCATGAGAGAGGATGGCCGCGAAGATTCCGTCGTCGTGGATCGTTTCAGGTGGTATGCGGGCAGAGAAACCCGTCCACAAGATTTACGTGGACTATCGATTCTCTCCAGCATCTACTCGCTGACTGAGATATTTGAATTTGGAATTCGAATGGGCAAGCATGGGGTTTTGAATTCCGGGGCACATATCGCGGTTGAGCTTTATGGGTTACGGAATCGGATGCTCTATTTTGAGGAAGTTGGCAGAGATCTCCGACGGGCCTATATATGCCTGGACGACTATAAAAAGTTGGAGGCTGAATTCGGTTCGCCAGCACAACTGATTGAGACGGGACACGCCTTTGCCATGAACTGGTTTATTGAAATTGCTCAGCAGTTCCAGTGGGATTCTCCACCAAAAGGCATTTTAACCGAAGAGCAAAAAAAATTCCTCGAACGAAGGATTTGATCAAAACCATATCCGTCGATTCGGCGCCTGATTCTGTGCCTGGCTTGATATTCTGGGCATTTTGGACCAAGGAATTTTTACACTCCATGACTTTCAAGGGGGCCAGCCGCCGGGCTTACCCATTAAGAGAAAAACTTCAAAGACGCGGCGGGTGGCCCGGGGATGCCTGGAGAAAACCCTGTCGGAGGACCGCTTTGGCATGCAGCGAGTCCGAGACAGGGAGGGGCGCTCTCGGAGGCGACCCCGTTTTTCGGAAGGCGCCCCGGGACAGGCCCTGACGCTTTAAGAAATTGAGGACACCTTCAGCAAACCCGGCGGCCAGCCCCCGTTTAAAGGGACGCTCCGCTACCCCGCGGGGCGTTTCGCAGCGAAGCAAAAAATTCTATATTAATAATGGGAAACGCGATCCTAATGAAAATTAAGCTCAACAGCCGGCGGCCCGTCAAGCCCCGCCGCGTCAAAGCCTCCGGCCCCCATCCCTTGATCAAGGAGGTGGCCAAAAAATACCTGGAAATTTCGGAGTCCATTCTGGTGGCCATCGACGTGCGTCAAAGAGTCATCCTCATCAACCGCAAGGGCTGCGACATCCTGGGAGTCCCCAAAGAGGAGATCATCGGGCAAAATTGGTTCAATAATTTTGTCCCGCAAAGAATCCGCGAGGAAGCCAGGAGCGTATTCCAGAAGCTGGTCGCCGGCTCCTCCGGGCCGGCCGAATATTTTGAAAACTCCGTTTTGACGCGCGACGGCCAGGAAAAGCTCATCGCCTGGCACAACACCGTGCTCCGCCGCCCCAACGGCAAAGTCTCGGCGACCCTGAGCTCCGGCGACGACGTCACGTCTTTGCGCACCACGGAACGCAAGGCGATGGCCTTCTACCAAGCGTTTCGCAACTCCAACGACTTCATGTTTTTCACCGACCGCAACGCCGTGCTTCAAGACGTCAACAACGCCTTTACCCGGCGCTTCGGCTATTCGCGGGAAGAAGCCATCGGAAACACGCCCCGCCTGGTGCGCTCCTTGAGAACCTCCCGCGAGCTCTATGTCCGCATGTGGCGCGATATCCTTGATCCGGCCAAGGGATTTTGGCGCGGCCGCGTCGTCAACCAGACCAAGGGCGGCGAGGAAGTTCCCGTCATCCTCTCGATCACGGCCGTGCGCGACGAAAAGGGAAAGATTCTCGGCTTCGTCTCCAGCGCCGTCGACATATCGGAGCAGGAGGACCTGCACCGGCGGCTGGCCGAGAGCGAGTCTTTGGCGGCCATCGGATCGATGGCGGCCGTCGTCGCCCACGAGATCCGCAATCCTCTCGGCTCCATCGTGACGGCGGCCAGTTCCATCGCCCGCGACGATTTGAGCGCGGAGGACCGCCGCACTCTCTTGACCGTGCTGCGAAACGAAAGCCAGCGCCTGAACAAGACCCTGCAGGATTTTCTCCAATATGCCCGCCCCCGGCAGCCCAAACGGGAACAGGCCGACCTGAACCAAACGGTGGACGAAATTTTAAGCGCCATCAAGGCGGATAAGAGGCTTCTTGGCAACGTGACGCTGGAAGAGGCGTTGGATAAAAATCTCCCCCCTTTTCCTTTCGACAAAGACCAACTGCAGCAAGTGCTTTGGAACATCATCTTAAACGCGCTGGAGGCCATGGGAAAAAAGGGGCGGCTCAAATTGACGACGGCCTCCGAAAACAAGCAGGCGGTCATCCATATCGACGACACCGGCCCCGGCATCCCCGTGGAGTCCCTCAAGAAGATTTTTCAGCCTTTTCACACCACAAAAAAGCAGGGCACGGGCCTGGGGCTTTCCATCGCCCAACGCATCGTTATGGCCCACCAGGGCCAGTTGCTGGTTGAAAGCCAGCCGGGCCGCGGCAGCCGCTTTTCTATTCTGTTGCCGCTGCGCGGGGAGCCCGCCTTATGAACTCCAAAAACTCGGCGCTTTTGGTGGAGGACGACGACTCGATGCGAACCGTGCTGTCGCTCGACTTAAAACGCCTCGGCTTGGAGGTGACCGCGGTCAGCGGCGGCCGGGAAGCCATTTCCGCCATGCGCGCGCGCGGCTTCGACCTGGTGGTCACCGATCTTCTGATGGAAAAGGTGGACGGCTTCCAGGTGCTTGAAAACGCCCGCCGCCAGCTTCCGGAGGCGCAGGTCATCGTCATCACCGGCCATGGCTCCATCGATTCCGCCGTGCGCGCCATGAAGTCCGGAGCCTTCGACTACATCACCAAGCCCGTGGAGCCGGAAGTTTTGGGAATCGCCGTCGGCAAGGCGATGGAGCGCAAACGCCTGCTGGGGGAAATCGAGCATCTGCGCGCCCAAGTTCGAGGGAAATTCAGTTTTGAAAGCATCATTTACGCCAGCCCGGCTTTTGACCGGGTTCTGGAGCTCGTGCGCAAGGTGGCGGCCACCCACGCCTCCGTCTTGATCGAGGGGGAATCCGGAGTCGGCAAGGAGCTCATCGCGCGCGCCATCCACACCTCCAGCCCCCGCCGCAACCATCCCTTTGTCGCCATCAACTGCGGAGCGCTGCCGGAGGGGCTTCTGGAGAGCGAGCTTTTCGGCCACGCCCGCGGCTCCTTCACCGGCGCCGTGGCCAATAAGCGCGGCCTTTTTGAGGAGGCCCACGACGGCACCTTGTTCTTGGACGAAATCGGCGAGATGGCGCCGGCCTTGCAGGTCAAGCTTTTGCGCGCCCTGCAGCAAGGCGAAGTCCGGCGCGTCGGCGAAAACCGCAATATCAAGGTCAACGCGCGCATCATCGCCGCCAGCAACCGCGATCTGAAGGCCGCGGTCGATAAAGGCTCTTTTCGCGACGATCTTTACTACCGCCTGAAGGTTTTTCCCATCGTGATTCCGCCCTTGCGGGACCGCCGGGAAGATATCTTGCCTTTGGCGGAAAATTTTTTAAAGCGGGCCAGAGAAAAACACAGCGGCAAAGCTCTTCGATTTTCTCCGCCGGCCGCTCAAGCGCTCATTCGCTACCGCTGGGCGGGCAACGTGCGGGAGTTGGAGCACGCCGTGGAACGCGCGGTCATCCTTTGCTCCGGCGACGTGGTCCAGCTCGAAGACCTTCCGCCGGAGGTGCAGGCCGACGATCTCCGTCCAGCTCCGGCCCATACCCTGGAAGCGATTGAAAAACAGCACATCCTCAGAGTCCTGGATGCCTGCGGCGGGGCCGCTTCCAAAGCGGCAAAAAGCCTCGGCATCAGCCGGGACGTCCTCCTCAAAAAACTCAATAAATTCAGGGCAAAAACACCCGTCCAAGACCGCTGAAAGACGTCCCCCCTAAGCAGCCGCGCAGCCGCATGGGCGCGCGCGATGCTTGGCCATTTTGTTGCAAATACTATTGAATGACGCCCGACCCTCGACCACTCGAACACTCGACCACTTGACCACTCAACAAGCGGTCCACGGTTGGAGTTGCGGGGGTGGAATTTTCGGGCTAATTCCAATCGTTGTTATGAATATTTTATTGGTGGATGACGACGAAGCCACTTTGGTGACGATGGGCATGTTCTTGTCGCAAAGGGGCTGCAAGGTCAAGACAGCCTCCGGGGGCGTGGAGGCGTTGAAGCTTCTGCGCGCGGCCTCCTTCGACTGGCTCATCGTGGACGGCAATATGACGCCCATCAACGGCCTGATCGTCTCCGGAATCGCTCAAGAAATCCGGCCCGACATGAAAATTGTGATGATCAGCGGCACTTTCCAGGAGCGGGACATCGCGGGAACGCCGATTCTAAAGCTCTTCACCAAGCCGGTCGACGTCGAAGCTCTGCTGGCGTACTTGCGCCTTCCGGCTCCACGACCTCACCTACTTTGATATGGCGCGCGCCTCGCCCGGCCGTTTAAGCGGGGCGCCTTTTTTAAACCAACGGCTGAGCGCGCGCAACAAATCGAACGGGGTGATCACCCCCACCAGCTTTTGACTCCTTGAATCCTTTACGAACAGGCGATGCACCCCCTTTCGGGCCATGGCGCGCGCCGCTTCGATCAGCGGGATGCCTTTGTCGATGACGTAAACCGCGGGGGTCATCCATTTCTGGACATGGTCGTCAGAGCTTACGGAATGAAAGCCTTTCTCTTGAGCGATGTTCTCCAAAGTGTCTCGCGCCTGCATTTTATCCTGCGGCGACGGGGCCTCCCGGACGGAAATGAATTCCCGTTCATAGCGGGCGATATCCGTTTTCGTGAGGACGCCGACGGGCTGGTCCAGGTAGTTCAGCACGGGCGCCCCGCTGATGCGGTTATCGAGCAGCACCGCGGCGGCATGCCGCATCGTATCGCCGACATGCAGGCTGATTAAGGTCTTCGACATGACTCCGGCCACTTTGGCCTCGCTTAAAGCCGCGCGTTCTGGATTCTTCATTTTCAGCCTCCCCTGCGTCTTTCCATAATCTTTGCAACATTCATGCCACCGGTCTTGACGGGCGCCGCTGGCAGAAATGTTGCCTCAAGTTGGATCGTATGCAGACTGCAGCCGCCTCCAAATTGAACTGGGTGTCCGCGGACGAGGCCCTCCAATGCGTCCGCAGCGGCCAGCATATTTTCATCGGCTCCGGCTGCGCCGAGCCGGAAGCGCTGGTGGAGGCCCTGATCCGCAAGGCGCCCGATCTCTTCGACGTGGAGGTGCTCCACCTTCTGACGGCGGGCACGGCGCAATATTCCGAGTCCAAATTTGAGGGAAAATTCCGCCATAACGCCTTTTTTATAGGCGCCAACGTTCGCAGCGCTGTCAATCGGGGGCGCGCGGATTATACCCCCTGCTTTTTATCTGAAATCCCAAAATTCATCCGCAGCGGCAAAATCAACGTCGACGTCGCCCTCGTCCAAACCTCCCCCCCGGATGAAAACGGAAATCTTTCCCTGGGGATTTCGGTGGACATCGTCAAATCGGCGGTCGAATCGGCGCGGACCGTCATCGCTCAGGTCAACCCGCGCATGCCCCGCACCCGGGGAGGAAGCGCTATCCCCGCCGCCGCCTTCAGCCGCCTGGTATGGGCCGAGGCCCCGATGCTGGAACTCAAGGCCGCCAACTTGAGCGCGGAAGCGCGGAAAATCGGCAGGCATGCGGCCGGCCTGGTGGAAGACGGGGCCACTCTTCAAATGGGCATCGGCGCCATCCCCGACGCGGTGCTGCTGTCATTGATCTGGAAAAAGGATCTTGGAATCCACACGGAGATGTTTTCAGACGGGGTTTTGAAATTATTGGAAAAAGGCGTGATCACCAACCGCCTCAAATCGCTCCACCCCGGAATCGTCATCAGCTCCTTTTGCATGGGCAGCCGCAGGCTCTACGAATTCATCAACGATAATCCCTTGTTCGAGTTTTACCCCTCCGATTACGTCAATGACCCGCGCGTCATCGCGCAAAACGTCAAAATGACGTCCATCAACTCGGCCCTGCAGGTGGATTTGACGGGACAGGTGTGCGCGGACTCCATCGGCCCCCGTTTCTACAGCGGCGTGGGAGGCCAGGTGGATTTCATCCGCGGGGCGGCCCACTCAGAGGGCGGCAAATCCATCATCGCGCTGCCCTCGACGGCCAAGGAGGGGGCGATCTCGCGCATTGTCCCCGTGCTTGAGCCCGGCTCCGGCGTGGTCACCACGCGCGCCGACGTGGATTTCGTCGTTACGGAATACGGCGTCGCCGGCCTCAAAGGCCGGACCATTCGCGAAAGGACGCTCGCGCTCATCGACATCGCGCATCCTAAATTCCGCCCTTGGCTGCTCGACGAGGCCAAGAAACTCTCCTACGTCTATCCCGACCAGATTCCCCTGCTTTCCCCCGCCAACCCCTGGCCCGGCCGTTTCGAGACGCGGTTTAAAATGCGGGGCGGAGAGCGCGTCCAAATTCGCCCGATTAAAACCGCCGATGAGCGCGCCCTCAGGGACCTTTTTTATTCCCACTCTCCCGAGACCATTTACCTGCGCTACGGCATCCCCCTCAAGCACCTTTCCAGAAGGCAAATTCAGGACTTCGTCACGCTGGACTACGAACAGACGATGGCCATCGCCGCGTTTCTCCCGGAAGGCGCATCCGCCAAGATGCTCGGAGTCGCCCGCTATTATCTGGACCCCTCCACCCGGATGGCCGAGATGGCGTTGACGGTCCACGACCGCTATCAGGGCAAAGGGCTGGGCCGGTTTCTCTTCAAGCACCTGGAGCGCATGGCGCGCGCCAAGGGAGTGCGCGGCTTCACCGCTCAAATTCTGATGCGAAACTCCAGAATGCTGAGCTTGTTCGGCTCGATGAGCCGCCGCATCAAGAGCCGCGTGGAGGACGGCATTTGTCATATGTCCTATCGTTTTGATAAAAAGTAAGGAGATGCGTCAAAGCAACATGGACCTCACCGATCGCAACCTTTGGTCGGCCTTCCTGGGCGAATCGAAAGCCAACAGGCTCTATACCGCCTACGGGATGCGCGCCTTGCAGGAGGGCCATCCGGAGGCGGCGGAGATTTTTTTTGAGATTTCGGGATCGGAGACGGTGCATGCCATGGAGCACCTGCGCGCCCTCGGCGCCGTCTCGACGACGTTGGAAAATCTCCGGCGCGTGGTTTTGGAGGAGCGCTACGAAGGCTTGAACATGTACCCCCGCTTCATCGAGCGGGCGCGGCTCGAAGGGCGGGCGCAGGCGCAGCGCGCTTTCGAGTTGGCCATGCGGCGGGAAAACCGCCATCTGGAAATGTTTGAGCAAGCCCTCCAGAGCCTGGAAAAAAAACTGGGGGTCGCGCCGGGTCCCGCGGCGCCCCAGGCGATGCCGCCTGCTCCCGACCCGTCCAAAGCCGCACCTTCGGGCGCCGGCGAAATCTCCTCGGAGAGGACCCGCATCGTCGGCCTGGAGCGCATCCGGGAAGTCGTCTTCGGCATGCAGGACGGCATCATCTCCACCATGACCGTGGCCGCCTCCGTGATGGCCGCGACGGGAAAAACGGGGCCGACCTTGATCGCGGCCGGAGCCTCGGCTCTGGGCGGAACCCTGTCCATGGCCTCCGGCAGCTTCCTCGGATCAAAGGCGGAAAAGGACCTGCACGAAAGCGAGCTTCGCAAAGAGGCCCGGGAAATCGTCGAAAAACCGGAGGAGGAGCTGGCGGAACTCATCGAGCTTTATATCCGCGAGGGTTTTTCGCGCGAGCAGGCGGAGAGCATGGCGGACAAGATTTCTCAGGACAGCCGCCTTTGGCTTAAGACGATGTCCGAAAAGGAACTGGGGCTCTCCCTGGAGGCGACCCAGGAGGAAAGCCCCCTCAAGGACGCCGGGGCGATGGGAATTTCATTTCTGGCGGGCGCTTTTTTGTCGATAATTCCTTACCTGCTGCTGACGTCTTCCGCTGCGATTTCGGCCTCGGTCGCCGCCAGTTTGGCCCTGCTGTTCCTGCTGGGCATGGCCAAGGGCCGCGTCACCGCCACCGGCATTTGGCGCTCCGGCTTGGAAATCCTCCTCATCGGCGTCGTCGCGGCGCTGGCAGGCTGGCTGCTCGGACATCTTGCCGGCGTATAACCTCACCGGGACCCGGCTTGGGTTTTGAGCAGGCGGGCAAGCTCGCGGGCGATTTCTTCCGGCGTTCCTTCCAGAAATTGTTTCCTGCGCTCGCGGCCGCCGACCTGCCTCACGCCCGCCACCGTCGTCGGCGAGCCCGGAAAGCCGATGAGGTCCGCCTGAGCGCCGATATCGGCCGCGCTCCACACCGTCACCGGGGAATCGTTGAGAGCCCAGCGCCTGCGGTCAAAATCGATAAATCTCGGCTCGTTCACGTTTCCCTTGACAGAAACGACGGCCGGAAGGGAAACCATAAGCTCCTCCCAACCGCCTTTGACCTCCCGTCGCACCCGCATCCGGCCCTGGTCCGCAGGCGCCATTTGGAACGCGTAGGTCACCTGCGCCGCATCCAGCCACTCCGCCAGTCCCGGCGGAACCTGGGCGGTGGCCCCATCCGAGGACTCCTCGCCGCAGAGCGCCAAATCCCATTTGCCGATCTTCTGGATTCCCTTGGCCAAAGTGTAGGTGGTCGCCAAAGTGTCCGCGCCGCCGAAGGTCCGGTCGGACAACAAGTAGGCCCGGTCGGCCCCAAGGGACATCGCCAGACGGAGATAAGGCTCGAAAAAGGGCGGCCCCATCGACAAAATCGATACCGAGCCGCCGCAAATCTCCTTGAGCTCAAGCGCCATCTCCAGGGCGTTTAAATCCGGCGGGTTGACCAAGCTTCGGGCCTTGGCCCGGTCCAAAGTCTTGGTTTGGGGATCGACCACGACCTCCTCCGGCCTGGGCACGACCTTCAGGCAAACGATGGTATGAAAACCCCCGGAATTCTCCGTCATTTTGAGTTCCTTAATTCCTTTATAAGGGGCGGAAGCACCTTGAATAGGTCCTGCGCCACGCAGTAATCGGCGGATTCAAAAATAGGCGCCGAGCGGTCCAGGTTGATGGCCACCACCGTCTCCGCCGACGCGACGCCCACCGTGAACTGCAAAGCGCCCGAAACGCCGCAGATGAGCGCCACCTTGGGCCGGGTGACGAAGCCGGTTTGGCCGACCATGTGCTCTTTTCCTATCCAGCCTTCATCCACCGCCACCCGCGAAGCGCCGATCTCCGCGCCCACCAGCCCGGCCAACTCCCTCAGAAGACCGAAATCGCCGCGAATCCCCCGCCCTCCGATGACCAGAAACTTGGATTTGGTGATGTCCACCTCCGCGCCGATGCTGCGTTTGACAATCTCGACGCGCCGGGGGACGCCCTCTAAACTCGGCGAAAAACGGCGCAGCTCGGCGCCGGATTTCTTGGCGGAGAGGGCGGCCAAGAAAACCCCCGGCCGCACGGTCGCCATCTGCGGCCGGTGCCTAAGGCAGGCGATGATGGCCGCGATGCCGCCGCCGAAACCCGTCACCTCGCTCAAGAGCAGCGACGGGTCTTCCGGCTTCATCTCCATATTGGTGCAATCGGCGGTCAGTCCTGTCCTGAGCCGGACCGCCAAGCGGCCCGCCAAATCGCGTCCATCGGGAGTGGCGCCGAGCAGCAGGAGGTTGGGCTTGTGCTTTAAAACCGCCTCGGCCGCGGCGGCGCAATAAAGATCGGTGGTGTAATTTTTTAAAAGCGGATTGTCTCCCAAAAGAATCTCATCGACGCCGCGGGAGAGCGCCTCCTCGGCCAAGCTTCCGGCCTCGTGTCCCAGGATAAATCCCGTCAGCGGCTCGCCGGCTTTATCGGCGAGCTCGCGGCCCTTGGCCAGGAGCTCCAAAGACACGCCCGCCAACGCTTGTCCATCATGCTCCAGCCACACCCACACGCCCCGGGCTTGCTCCGCTCCATAAAGAGAATCAGCCACCTTGCCGGCCTCCTTGCACGGCGGTTCCGGGCGCCGGAGCGGGAGCGCCGAGCGCCTCAAGCGCCAGCTCGGCCACATCCATCACCGCCGGCCCGGCCTCGATTTGGTTGGCGCTGTCTTCCAGGCAGGCGATGCAAAACGGGCAGGCCGCGGCGAGAATTTGGGCGCCCGCCTCGCCGGCCTGACGGACCCTCAGCCGCGAAAATCTTTCCGCCGCGGGCGTCTCCAAAAACATCCTGCCGCCGCCGGCCCCGCAGCACAGAGCGTTTTCCCTGCACTCGGCCAGTTCCGTCAAATCCACGCCGGGGATATGCCTCAAGACCTCCCGCGGCGCCTCATATTCTCCGTTCCTGCGGCCCAGATAGCAGGGATCATGAAAAGCGACCCGCTTGGGCACGCTGCCCTTGAAGCTGAGGCGGCCCGCTTTGAGAAGCTCGGCCAATACCTGCGTGTAGTGCAGCGTCTTAAAACCCGCCTCTAGCCGGGGGGTATGGTTGAGAAACATGTCGTAGCAATGCGGCGAAATCGCGACCAAAGCGCGGACCTTTTTTGCGGCGAAAAGCCGCGCGTTGGCCTCGGCGATCTCGGCGGCGTAGGCCGCGTGCCCCAGGGCCATGGCGGCCTCGCCGCAGCAGGGCTCATCATCTCCCAGAGTGCCGAAGCTCACGCCCGCCTCGCGCAGCAGCCGGACCAGCGCCCGGGCGATTTTCTGCATGCGGCGGTCGTAGGAGGCCGTGCAGCCGAGGTAGAGAAGCATCTCGTCGCCGGCCTGGAAACGCCGCACCTCCAGCGATTTGGCCCAGTCGGAGCGCGCCGAAGGCGGCAGGCGGTAGGGGTTTCCGTCCTGATAGAGGCCCCACAACACGGAGGGAAGTCCCTTGGGGACCTGTCTTTTTTTCCAAGCCAGGGAGCGCAGCGCCCGGAGAACGCGAACGATGGGAACCCCGCGCGGACAGCGCGTCTCGCAAGCGCCGCAGGAGGTGCACAACCACAGCATCCCGCCGTCTTCCTCCACGCCGAGTTGGGCGGCGCGGATGATCTTCCGAACGTTGAGAGGCTCTTCCCGAACGCGGCCCCAGGGACAAACGGCGGTGCAGGTTCCGCACTGATAGCACGGCCAGGCATCCCCGTTGGTCGCCTCCAGAACCTCCTGCCAGCGGGCGTCGTCGAGCGACACCGGCCCGTTTCCAGACGCAGGCCCGCTCATATCTTCTCCGCGGGCGCCCCGGCCCGCAGCCCCTCCGCGTAGTTTTTCACCACCGCGTGCATCGCTTTCATCTTGGCCGCGAACTCCTTTCCCTCCGCCGCCGAAATCCACTGGAGCTGGAATCTCTCCTCGGCGACCCCCTTGCGGGCGAACATCGCCTTCCAAGCCCGGTAGCGCTTGAGCGTGTTGGTGTTGGCATAATTGTAGTGGCAGTCGGAGCCTTGCAGCGTCAGCCGGCAGCCGGTGATGAGAACCGCGCCCGCGCCTTTTTCAAAGGCGCGCTCGATGAAGGATTTCTCGATGCGGGCCGAGCACATCGTGCGGATGACCCGCGAGGAGGCCGGATACTGGACTTTTTCGATGCCGGCTTGATCGGCCCCCGCGTAAGAGCACCAGTTGCAGGCGAACACCAAGGCTTTTTCCTCGGGCTTGTCGCTCAAGGCGGCGTCGATCTGCGAAAGAACCTGATCCTGGGTGAAATAGGGCATGTCGATGGCGCCGAAATTGCACTGGGCGGCGCAGGTGCCGCAGCCCATGCACAGCGCGGCGAGGATATTGATCGAGCCCGTCTTGACTTTCCCTATCTGCTCGATGGCTCCGAAGGGGCACACGCGCACGCACGCCATGCAGGCCGTGCACTTTCCGCCGTCAAGCTTGGCCGTCAGCGGCTCCTTCTCGATGTGGTCCTTGGCCAGAAGCCCGGAAGCCTTGGAGGCGGCCGCCAGAGCCTGGGCCACGGCCTCGCGCACGTCTTTGGGCGCCTGCGCCGAGCCGGCCAGATAAATGCCCTGCGAGGCCGTTTCGGCCGGACCGAGCTTGGGATGGCGCTCCAACAAAAATCCATCCTGGCTTCGCGCCAGCTTGAGCTGCGAGGCGACGCCGTCGTTTTGCGGCGTCAGAGCCGCCGCCAAAATCAGGCGGTCGGTGGGAATGCGGATCTCGCGGCCGGACAACTCGTCCCATAATACGGCGTTTCCATCCTCGAAGCGGACAGCCTCCTCGGGCGCTTTTTCGGGATCGTAGCGGAAAAACTGAACGCCCTCCCGGCACGCCTGCTCGTAGACCTCCTCGGCGTTGCGGCTGAAGCTGCGGATGTCCTTGTAGAGCACCCGCACTTTCTTGCCCAGCCGCCTCAAGCGCAGCGCCTGGCTGATCATGGAGGCGCAGCAGTAGCGCGAGCAGCCGGCGTTTCCCTTGCGCGAGCCGACGCAGCCCACGAAGGTGAATTTATCTCCCTCAATGTCGCCCCCGGCCAGGCGCCGCTCCAAATCCATATTGGTCCAGACTTTCTCGTTGTTCCCGCAGCCGAACTCCGTCGGTTGGTAAGGCGCAGCGCCGGTGGCCATCACCACGGCGCCGACGTGCAGCTCTTCTCCCGTGGAAAGACGGGCATGGAAACTGCCCACGTAGCCGCCGATCTGCTCCACCGTCGTTTGCGTGTGGACGCGCACTCCCGTCTGGTCGAGCTGTTTGACAAGGGCCTCGATCAATTCCGCGGCGCTGACGCCGGAAGGCGCCAAGGTCGTTAGATCGGCGACGATGCCGCCCAGGCGCTGGCCGCGCTCGATTAAATACGTCGCGTAGCCTTGGCGGGCCAAGGCGGCCGCGGCGGTCATGCCCGCCACTCCGCCGCCGATGACCAGGGCCTGCTGCGAGACCGGCTGCTGCGTCGGCTCCAGCGGGCTCAAGCGCTTGGCTTTTTCCACGGCCATGGCCGTCAACTCCATCGCCTTCAAGGTCGCGGCCTCCTTGTCCTCCTTATGCACCCAGGAATCCTGATTGCGCACGTTGGCCATTTCCAGCAAATAGGGGTTTAAGCCCGCGCGGCGGCACACGCCCCGGAAGGTGACCTCGTGGGTCTTGGGAGAGCAGGCCGCTAAAACGACGCGCGTTATCTTGTTGTCCCGGATGGCCTTTTCGATTTCCTTCTGGGTGTTTCCGGCGCAGGAAAACATCTGCGTCTGGGCGTAGACCACGCCGGGAATTTTCTTGGAGAATTCCGCCACGCGCTTGACGTCCACCACGCCGGCGATGTTGGAACCGCAGTGGCAGATGAAAACCCCGACGCGCGGCGTTTCGAGGCCCTTCATCGGCGCGGCCTTTTCCTCCTCGGCCCAGTGCCGGGAGTCCATATGGCCCAGGGCCAGCACCGCCGCCGCGCCGCCCTCGGCCACCGAGTCCGGGATGTCCTTGGCGCCGGAGGCGCAGCCGGCGATGTAAACGCCGGGCCGCGTGCTGGCGATGAGACCCCCCTGCGTCTCCTCCGATTTGAAAAAACCGTCGGGGTCCGTCTCCACGCCCAGGGCCTTGGCGAGGTCATTGAGGCCGGCCGAAGGCTGCACCGCCGTGGCCAGAACGGCGAGATCAAAATCCTGCTTCACGAGGCGGCCCTCCGCCGTGCTCTCATAGACGGCCCTGAGGCCGCCCTCCCCGCTGGGCGAGAGCTCCGCCAGCCGGCCGCGTATGAATTTGGCGCCCTCTTGGGCCGTGCGCGCCCAAAAATCGTCGAAGCCTTTCCCGTAAGCGCGGCGGTCCATATAAAGAACGGTGACGTCCTTGACCCCGTGGTCCATGAGCTGGAAGGCGTGCTTGGCGGAGTACATGCAGCAGAAGCGCGAGCAGTGCCTGAAGAAGCGCCGGTCCCTGGAGCCGACGCACAGGACCAGAAGCGCGTTTTTAGGGTGCCGCCCGTCCGAGGGCCGCAGCACCTCGCCGCCCGTGGGACCGGCCGAGGTCAAGAGCCTTTCGAGTTCCATGGAGGTGAGAATATCGGGGTGGGTCCCGTAGCCGTATTCTTTGAGCCGCTCCGCGGGCATGAGGTCGTAGCCCGTGGCCACGATGACCGAAGCCGCCTCCCGCGAGAGGGTCTCCTGGCGCGGCATGCCGAAATCAATGCAGCGCGGCCCGCACGCCTCCACGCAGCGCTGGCACGGCAGATAATTGGGCGGATCGTTGAGGCAATGCTCCAAGTCCACCAGATAGGCGCCGGGCACGGCCTGGGTGATGGGCGTGTAGATGGCCTTGCGAAAAGCCATGCCGGAGTCGAACTCATTGGGCAGAACCTGGGGGCAGGCCTGCGAGCACAGGTCGCAGCGCGTGCATTCATCGGTGACCAGGCGGTTGCGCTTGACGATCTTGGCGGTAAACCGCCCCGGCCCGCCCTCCAAGGCGACGACCTCCGCCGGGCTTAGAATTTCGATGTTTTTATTCTGGGCGACCTCGCTCATTTTTGGCGCTTCTATGCAAATTGAGCAGTCCAAGGTGGGAAAGTTTTTGTCCAGCACGGCCATCTTGCCGCCGATGGAGGGCGATTTTTCGACCAGGATAACGCGGGCTCCGGCCTCGGCCAGGTCCAGAGAGGCCTGAATGCCCGCGATGCCGCCGCCGATGACAAGAATCGAGTCGCTCATCGCGCCGCCTTGCTCCGGACCTGATCCAATCCCGAGGCGAAAGCCTTCAAATTGAGGGTCACGGTCTTGGCCTTGACCGTCGAAGCGATGGCTTTCTCCGCGGCCGCGAAGCTGACCGCCCGAGTCAAGCCGACCAGATAGCCGAACATCACCACGTTGGCCACTATTTTTTTGCCGAGCTCCTCGGCCAGGCGCGTCGCGAAGATCGACGGCGCCGACGCGTCCATGGGAGAGGGCCGGACCAGGCCGGAGTCCAATATCAACATGCCGCCCTTTTTCAGGCCGGGACGGAATTTGGCGTAAGCCTCCTGAAACATGCACACCAGGACGTCCGGACGGGTGACCAGAGGAAAGTCGATGGGCGCGTCGCTGATGACGATGTTGGCGCAGGAAGCTCCGCCCCGCGCCTCGGGGCCGTAGGACTGCGTGAAGACCGCCTGTTTGCCGTCGTAGAGCGCCGCGGCCTTGCCCAAAAGCAGTCCTGTCAGCACGATGCCCTGTCCGCCGAAACCGGCGATTTGAATCTCCGTTCTCATGGAGCGCCCTCCATGCCGTCGCCGCCGCGCTCCGCGCTCCTCTCGTCGCGGCCGAACTCCGCGGCGGGCCCATGCTCGATCATGGGCGGCCGGAAATGCGGCCGGTCGATATCCACGAAATTTCCGAGGACGAAGGGCTGGTCGATGCGGCGCAAATCCAGGTCCAGCTCATGCAGAGCCGCGCGGTGATTGACGACGCAGCGGCTGCGGTAGCGCTCCATCTCTTCCAAGCCGTCGCCGATGTTGTTGGGGCGTCCGAAACCGGTCGGGCAGGGCGCGAGCACCTCGATGAAGGTGAAGCCCTTCTTTTTCATGGCCCGGACCATGGCCTCCTTAAGCTGCCGCACGTGCAGGGCCGTCCACCGCGCCACGAACGTCGCTCCCACCGCCGCCGCCAGATAGGGAAGGATGAAAGGCCTTTCGGCGTTGCCGTAAGGGGCGGTGGCCGCCTTGGCGCCCAGAGGCGTGGTCGGCCCCGCCTGGCCGCCGGTCATCCCGTAGTTGAAATTATTGACGCAGATGACGTTGAGGTTGATGTTGCGCCTGGCGGCATGGATGAAGTGATTGCCGCCGATGGAGATGAGGTCGCCGTCGCCGCTGAAAACCGTGACCTTGAGATCGGGCCGGACGACCGAGATGCCCAGAGCGAAAGGAATGGCCCGGCCGTGAGTCGTATGGTAGGAGTCCACGTTGACGTAGCCCGCCACGCGGCCGGTGCAGCCGATTCCGGAAACGCACACGTGGCGCTCAAGGGGGATTCCGGACTCCAGCATCGCCTGGGCGAAGCAATGCATGGCCGGCCCGATGCCGCAGCCCGGACAAAGAATATGGGGCAGGCGATCCGCCCTGAAGAGCGAGTCCAGGTGATGGCTTGATGCTATTTTTGCGCCCTCGGCGTTCATGAAAGCGCGGCCTCCAAAATATCCTCGGGCAGGATCATGGCTCCGCCCGGGTGATTGACGCGCAGCACCGGAATCTGGGTCAAGCGCTCCACCTCCCTGGAAATCTGGCCCATGTTGATCTCGGCCACGACGAATCGCTTCACCACGCCCTTCCTTAATAAGCGGCGAAGCTTGTCCTCAGGAAAGGGCCAAAGGGTGATCGGCCTTAGCAGTCCCACCCGGGCGCCCTTTTCCCTGGCCGTCAACACGGCCTGCCTGGCCGAACGCGAGGTGCAGCCATACGCCACCACCACGACCTCGGCGTCGTCTAAATGCAGCCCCTCGTATTCCACGATCGCCGCGGCGTTCAGGCGGACCTTGTCAACCAGCCGCGTCACCAAGGCCCGGTGGGCTTCGGCGTTCAAGGCGGGATAGCCCTTCTCATCATGAGTGAGGCCCGTAAAATGGACTTTGTAGCCTTCGCCCGCATGGGCCATCGGAGGAACGCCGTCTCCGTCGGCTTTAAAGGGAAGAAAAGCCGCCTCCTGCGGCGGCCGGACCGGCCTCTTGCGGCCGGAAAAGGCGATTTTGGCCGCCTCCGGAATCATGACGCGCTCGGTCATATGTCCGATCACCTCGTCCATCAAGACGAGCGTTGGGATGCGGTACTCATCCGCGGTGTTGAAGGCCTTGACCATCAGGTCGAAGCACTCTTGCGCGGAGTTGGGACAATAGGCGACGATGCTGTAGTCGCCGTGCGAGCCCCAGCGCGCCTGCATGACGTCGCTCTGGCCGACCGCGGTGGGAAGTCCCGTCGAAGGCGAGCCCCGCATGACGTCCACGATGACGCAGGGAATTTCCATCATGGCGGCCAAGCCGATATTTTCCATCATCAGGCTGAAACCGGGGCCCGAGGTGGCCGTCATGCTGCGCGCTCCCGCGGCCGACGCTCCCAGGACGGCGGCCAAACTCCCTAGTTCGTCTTCCATCTGGACGAAGCTGGCGCCGAGTTCGGGCATTCTGCGGGACAAATGCTCGGTGATCTCCGTTGATGGAGTGATGGGATAGCCCCCGAAAAACTCAAGCCCCGCCGCCAACGCACCTTCGGCGCAGGCGTGATCGCCCACCATGAAGTGCTCGCCGCCGCTGACCCGCTTGCCTGAGCTCATTTCCTCTCCTCGGTAAAGATGGCAAATTCCGGACAAACCAGATCGCAGAACCGGCAGTGGACGCAGTCCTCTTCCTTGCCGGGCGCGACGACCGGGTAGTGGTAGCCTTTGGCGTTGATGCTCCCGGATTCCGCCAGGACCTTCTTGGGGCAAAACTCGATGCAGTAACGGCAGCCCTTGCAGCGCTCCGGCAGGACAAAAACCTGTCCCTGCGGGATTTTGGCGGCAGTCCAATTGACCGGACGTCTTGTCGCCATGGTTCTCAACCCGCGGTGCCGACGTCGGTGAGGTAAGCCTCCAAAATGATGTCGTTCTCCTTTCTCTCATGCAGTCTGAGGTCGGCGGCGAACTCCAAAAAGGCCCTTTGAAGCGCCCTGGCGCCGGAAGCCTCCTGGGACGCGGGGGTCTCGGCCAGCTCGCACAGGCCGTCGGCGCGCCGCAGGAGTTCGCGGTGCTCCTCATAAAGCGCCGCGACCTGCCGGTTGAACTCGGGGCGAAACTCCGTCACCTCTTCGAGCTTGCCTCCCGACTCTTCAAGCTCGAAATGGGCGGCCAGACGCTTGCGCAAGGACCCAAGCAGCCGCTGCACCTCCGCGGAGGAGAGCTCCGCGCCGCCGGGAGAGGCGGCCAGCAGGCCCTCCAGGCGTCCCAGATCGCCCAGGATGGCGCGGTGATCGGCCAGGATTTCGTCGGTCAGGTTTTGACGCTTCATCTCCGCCAGAAGCTTCATTTTCAGGTGCTCGCCGATCCAATTCTTGAGCCTGCGGCGGACGTCGGCGAAAGCCGCCGACGCGATCAACGCCCCGACCGCCGCTCCGGCGGCAAGCCCGAGCGCGAAAGGAATCACGGGACTGGATTGCTCGTCACTGTTTTTCATGATGCGCTCCGGCGCCGTTTTTGCGGCGCAAAAAAATGTGATCGGCCAAGACGGGGTCCATCGCCAGAATGCCGTCCGGAGTGGCGACCACGACGGCGGGAGAGGTTTGAACGACCCGGACGACGCTGCCGGGAACAAGCCCCATGGAGAGCAGCCGGTGCAACTCCGGCCGGTGGTGGGGCGAGAGATAGACGATTTGCCCCTCCTGGCCCTCCAGCATGGAGCTCAGCGGCGTCA
Source organism: Elusimicrobiota bacterium (assembly GCA_016206405.1). GTDB lineage: Bacteria > Elusimicrobiota > Elusimicrobia > O2-12-FULL-59-9 > O2-12-FULL-59-9 > O2-12-FULL-59-9. Next base: position 18,744 of record JACQRQ010000260.1, read on the forward strand.
CGATGGGGCCGGTATGCTTCAAAGCCTTCATGCAGCATTCCCCGGGAGGGATGGAAAATCCATGCGGACAGGCTTGCGGGTGGCCCAACAAGGTGCAGATCGCCTCCTCGACGTCGCGGGTGATCACATGCTCCAGCCGGCAGGCGTTGGGATCGATCTGCTCGCGCGGGAGCTCCAAGACGTCGGTGAGGAGCCTTTCGGCCAGACGGTGCCGCCGCGCCATGTCGTGGGCGATGGTCAGGCCTTTGCCCAGCATGCAAAGGTTGCCTTCGGTCTGAGAAACGAAACCGCCCTGGATCAGCTCCTCCAATATCCCCGGACGAATCGCCTCCTGGAGAAGCCCTTCGAGCTCGCTTCTTTTGAGCACGCCCTGCTCGAATTGGGTCCACAAAATGCCCAGCGCCTGCTGAACGTCCTCCTCTTCGGTGCTGGGAATCGGATATTTCTTGTTGACATCCATAATCAGGACCACCCCAGGGCCAGCAACATCTGATTGACGCCGGCCGAGACTAAAAGCGCGTAAAAAATGACCAAGCCGCTGATCGCCAGCGTCACCTTGAGGCCGCGCTCCTTAACCGACATAAACCATTGGGCGATGCAGGGCATAAAGAGCGTGATGGCAACCAAGCTCACGGCGCTCTGCCTTAGGCTCAAAAGCCCCTGGCGCTGAAGCTGGTAGAGTCCGGCCGCGCCGTAATCGCGTCGCAGGAAACCGACCAAAAAAGCCTCGGTGGCCTTCTCCGGTAGGCCCAAAAGCCCGGTGATGAGAGGCGCGCAAAAATGCTCCACGCCCTGGAGCCAGCCCAGGGCGTCCAAAAAATACAGCGCCAGAGTGCCGTAAATAAAAAGCGGCACCACCTCCCACACATACCATTTCAGCCGCGAGGCGACCTTGGTCAGGAGATTTTTCATCTGCGGAAGGCGCATCGGCGGGATCTCCATTAAAAACGGCGCCGGAGCGCCCGGCAACACTTTCGAAGACACCCAGCCAGTCCCTAAAAATGTGGCGACCACGACAAAAAGCCACAGCGCGAAAACGAACCCGCTGAGGCCGGCGGTCATGGCGAAAATGACCCCCAGTTGCGCCGAGCAGGGCACGGCCAAGGCAAGAAGGAAGCTCGCCAGAACTCTTTCCTTGCGCGTATCGAGAATCCTCGTGGTCAATAGGGCCATGGTCCCGCAGCCAACGCCCAAAATCATGGGCAGCACCGCTTTGCCGTTGAGGCCGATGATTTTAAAAGCGCGGTTGAGCAAGACCGAGAGCCGGGGCAGGTAGCCGGTATCCTCCAAAAATCCAAGGGCCAAAAAGAAAGTGGTCACGATGGGCAGTATCAAGGCGAAGGCATAGGTCAGCGCCATGGTAAACACGCCGTAATCGCCGATGAGCATATCCCTTAGAAACGGCCAGGGAAGGAGAACGTGAACCGCCCGCGTCAGCGCGGGATTGACGTAGCCGCCGAAGACGGTGTTTTCCAAAAAATCAACCGCGATCTGGGCCCCCAGAACGCCCACGAATTCATAAAGAGCCCAAAGCGCCAGGACGGCGATCAGATAGCCGGGCCAGGGCCGCAAGCACCATTGCCCCAGAACCTGCAGGCCGCGGCCGGCCGGGGCCGAAAAAGGCGCGGCAGGCGCGGTCAAAACTTCCGCCAATACCAAAGCCGCCTGCTCCCTTCTGGATTCGATGAAAATGGCCGGAAGAGGGCGGAGGAAGCGCCTGCGGATATTTTCCAGGCTATGCGCGATCCGGCCGGAAATCTGGGGCGGCAGCAACGGGAAATCCTCGGGCGGGGTGTGATTTTGGAGCAGGAGGGCGGATATAAACCGGAGCTTGTCCGGCAGTTCGGCCTG
>JACQRQ010000262.1 GCA_016206405.1 Elusimicrobiota bacterium
CTGCAGTATCTCGCCGCGGTCATCGACCGTAATCTCCTTGGTGAGATCTCCTTTAGCGACCGCCGTCGTGACTTCGGCGATATTGCGCACCTGGGCCGTCAGGTTGGAGGCCATCAAATTGACATTATCCGAAAGGTCCTTCCAGGTTCCTGCGACGCCTTTAACCTGCGCCTGACCGCCCAGCTTGCCCTCCGTGCCCACCTCCCGGGCCACGCGGGTAACCTCCGATGCGAAGGAGTTGAGTTGGTCCACCATGGTGTTGATGGTGTTTTTGAGCCTCAATATTTCTCCGCTCACTCTGACGGTGATTTTTTTGGAAAGGTCGCCCTTGGCCACGGCGGTCGTCACCTCGGCGATATTGCGCACCTGGGCCGTCAGGTTGGAAGCCATCAGATTGACATTGTCGGTGAGGTCCTTCCAGGTTCCGGCAACCCCTTTCACCTGGGCTTGCCCGCCGAGATTGCCCTCGGTTCCCACCTCACGGGCAACGCGCGTGACCTCCGAGGCAAAGGAGTTAAGCTGGTCCACCATGGTGTTGATGGTGTTTTTGAGCTGAAGTATCTCGCCCTTGACATCCACGGTGATCTTCTTGGAAAGATCGCCCTTGGCCACGGCCGTCGTGACATCGGCGATATTGCGCACCTGAGTCGTAAGGTTCGAGGCCATCGAGTTGACGTTGTCAGTGAGGTCTTTCCAGGTGCCGGCCACGCCCTTGACTTGGGCTTGGCCGCCAAGATTGCCTTCGGTGCCCACCTCGCGGGCGACGCGGGTCACCTCCGAGGCGAAGGAGCCGAGTTGGGCGACCATGCTGTTGACAATTTGCGCCGTCCGAAGAAACTGACCCTTCAGCGGCCTTTCATCGATCTTGAGGGCCATCGTTTGCGAGAGGTCGCCTCGCGCGACGGCTCCGATGACCCGAGCCATTTCGTTGGTCGGGTGGATCAAGTTGCCGACGAGAGTGTTCACGGAGTCGACGCAAGCCGCCCAAGAACCCGCCCCATGTCCCCGCGAGGCCCGCTGCGTGATTTTCCCTTCCTTGCCGACGTTGATTTCCAGCCTTTGAAACTCCTCGGCCATCCTTTCGTTGAGCGCGATGATCTCGTTGAGGGTCTTGGCGACCTTGCCCGCGACGCCTCCGTCTTGCATGGGCATGCGGACGCTGAAGTCGCCGCGTTTGAAAGCGGTGAGCACGGTCAGCAATCGGCGGGGGTCTATAGTCTTCGTTAATACATGGGGGCTGGACATTGGACTCTCCATTTATGCCGGCAAGGTGACGATAAAGGTTGCGCCCTTTGCGGGCTGGCTCCGGGCGGTGATCTCTCCGCCATGGCGCATGATTATGCGCTGGCAGATCGCCAGGCCCATTCCGCTGCCTTCATAATCGCCCCTCCGATGCAGGCGCTGGAACGGCTTGAAGATTCGATCCAGGTACTGCTCATCGAACCCGATGCCGTTATCCTCCACGGCGATCACAACAAATCCCTCTTTATGCCGCCTGCAGGAGACGGCGATGCGCAGCGGCTCATCCTTCTTGCGGAATTTATAGGCGTTGGAAATCAGGTTCGCAAAAAGTTGCCGCATCTGAAGGTTTTCGGCCTTTACGGTGGGCAATGGCTCCACCTTGATTTCACCCCCGATTTGCGCGACGCGCCCATCAAAATCGGCCGCCACCTCTCGAAGCACCGCGTCGAGGTCGACGGGCTCCGGCGGCTTGGCGCCGGAGGTCACGCGGGACAGATTTAATATGTCCTCAACAAGCCGCTGCATGCGCTTGGCGGCCTCCTCCATCTTCTGCGCGTACTGCCGCTCCTCCTGCTCGGGCGCGGCATTGGACGTTTTGAGAAAACTGCCGAAAGTTAGAATTTTTCGCAGAGGTTCCTGCAGTTCATGGGAAACGACGGTGGCAAACTGCTCCAGTTCCGTGTTGGAGCGCGAGAGCTCTTCTGTTTTGCCTTGCAGTTCCTTCTCCGCCCGCAGGCGCTGGAGAACTTCGCCCTCCAACTCCTTGACCACGATGGAAAGAACCCTGGTGCGCTCTTGAATCCGCAGATCCAACGCGTCGTGCGACTCCCGCAGCGCCCTCTCGGCCGACCTGCGCTCCGAGACAACGGCGGCAACGGCCATGGCGGTCACGGCGGTGACGCCCATAAAGCCTTGCAGCAGCAACAGAGACTCATTCTGAGCGTCCAGCGCGAAGGGGCCTAGGCCGAGCAGGGTCCCCCAAATAGCTATGGCCGACAGGGCCAGGGAGACCGTGGCCGTTTCACGCGGACCGAAGCGGAAAGCCGCCCAAATCAAGAGCGGAAGGCAAGTGAAATCTAAAGCATAATTACGCGCCTTAAAGGGAAGAAATCCCCCGAATACGACCACGCCCACTAATAATAGTAACAGAAGCAAAAAAACGGCCTCTACGATTTGCCGGCGCGTCCATCGCGCCCGGGGAGTCACGCTCCACAGGAGCAGCGCGGGAGCCACGAGCAAATTTCCCGCCGCATCACCCAGCCACCAAGTCAACCAAATAGCTCCATAGTCGGCCCAGTCGGCGTAGCCTCCGGCCGAAAGGACCGTCACGCCGAAGGTGGCGCTCACCGCCGTGCTGGTCAATCCCGCCAGCAGCACGAATTTCAAAATATTCTGCGGCCGAAGAAAGACGTCAACACCGTTGGCGAATCGGTTGACTAGGTAAGCCCCCGCCAATCCTTCCAGAGTATTGCCGGCCGCGATGCCCATCGACGTCGCGACGGAGCCCGCCGTCGTTATGTTCACCAGGAAAGCGCCAAAAAATATGCCGGGCCAGACTCGATAGCCCAACACCAAAAGACCCGCCAGGGCGATCCCCGCGGGCGGCCAAACCGCCGTCGCGCTTGCATGCACGGAAGCCAGAATCAAACCGAGTTTGCCGGCGACGAAATAAACGGCCGTCAAGACGAGGACAAGCGCCGGTGCGGCGAAAGGCCGGGGAAGCGCCGGGGAGTTTGCCTTCCCTTGCGCTTGCGCATCAGCGCTATTTTCAAGACGGGGCCGGCGGGTCTTGAAACCTTGCTTCCGGGTCTTCATATTTTAAGCCGGCGCAAGCTCGTTGAGCGCCGATAACAGCCGTTTGCGCGCGACGGGTTTGGTTAAATACGCGGTGCCGCCCACGTTAAGGTTCTTGATAAAGTCCTCGTCGTCTTTGCAGCCGGTGAGAAAAAGAATCGGGATATGGGCAAAACGCCGGTCAGCGCGAATCCGGCTGCAGAGTTTGAATCCGTCCGGCCCCGGCATGCGCACGTCCAGAATAACGAGATCGGGCTCGATGCTCTCCAGTTCCTCCATGAGATCCCCGCCATGAGGCAGGCCGATGTGATCATACCGCTTGGATATCCACCCCCGCACTACGGCCTGGAAATCAGAATCATCCTCTACCATCAAGATCTTGGGCTTTTCTTCATTTTCCGTCATAGACCCCCCTCCCTGTCGGCCGGCGGATCTGGGCGCGTATTGAGGCAGCAAAAAGTGAAATCTGGCCCCCTGGCCCAAAGCGCTCTCAGCCCATATTTTTCCCTTCTGGCGCTCAATGATCTCCTTGCAAATCGCCAGTCCTAATCCCGTCCCCTTATAGCCCGCGCCCATGGAGTGGCGTTTAACTTGAACAAACTTGTCGAAAATATCCCCGATATTCCCCGGCGGGACGCCTGCGCCGTCATCGATCACGCTGACCTGCACGCAGTTGCGGGATGCCGGAGCGGCGGCATTCTGTCCCGCATCCGCATTTTTCGGCGCCGCCTCTTGGATGGGCGCCGCCTCCACGGAACTGGCCCGGATGATTATCCGTGTTTTCGCAAAACGCAGCGCGTTATCGACTAGGTTGCTCAGGACCTGGACAAACAACTCCGGGTCCCCGCAGACGGCAGGCAGGCCGTCAGGAATATTCGCTTGGATGAGGATATCCCGTGGAGCGGCGACCAGCCGCAAGCCCGCCACCGTCTCGCGAATCAGCCTGGCGACATCGACGCGGCGGGAGTGGATTTTAGCCTTGCCGGATTCCAGGCGGGATAAGTCAAGGATTTGATCGACTATATTTTCCAAGCGCACGACGCTTTGCGTCAAGATCAAATTATTGGCCCGCGGATCGGGCATGGGACCGGCGAGGCCCTCCCTTAAATTGCCTGCGATGGCCTTAATGATGGTCAAGGGGCTGCGCATTTCATGGGAGACGTTGCTCATCAACTCGTCCTTGAGCTTGTCCAATTTGCGGCTCTCGAGAATTTCGGCCTTGAACTGCTCGATTCGGCGCAGCTCCGTGATGTCGCGCATGGAAGCGAGCTTGGCGGGTTGATCCCGCCATTCGATCGCCGAAATACGCGCCTCCACGATCCTTGTTCCCGCGGTCTCCTGGGGGATTTTCAGCTCTCCGGAAGGCGCGTTCGGCATCGGATAGGGAAACGGCTTGCCCAACAACTGTTCCCCTTTGCGCCCGAATAGAAGCTCAGCGGCAGGGTTCACATGCTGCACCATCCCCTGGGAGTCCACGATGACCATGCCGTCCGGAGCGCTTTCGATGATATTGTTGAGGCTTGCCAGCAGGCGGTGCCTTTCGACCGCATAACTGATCGTGCGCTTGAGAGCGTGTCCATCTATGCTTCCCTTGACCTGATAGTCCTGCGCGCCGTGCATCACGGCCTTCAGGCCAAGTTCCTCATCGCTAAGCCCGGTCAATACGACGATGGGGACGCCGGGAGCGCGGGCGCGGACCGTCAGCACGGTTTCAACGCCTTGACTGTCGGGAAGCATGAGATCGAGCAAAACCACCTCGATGCCGCCCTGGGCGAGGCATTGAAGCCCGGTCTTTAAATCCCCAGCGCAGGAAAAAATAAATTTAAAAGCGGGCCAATCCGATTGCGCCATAAGACTGATCAAAAGCATGGTGTCATCGGGATCGTCTTCAATGAGCAAACCGTTTATAGTTTTTTCTATCATGCAACGCTCCGATTATTTCTCGGATGCGGCAGTTCGACCACTTCAAACCAATATTTCCTCAACAATTGAATGCAATCGACGAACTGCTCGAAGCTGTCCGGTTTCCTTATAAGTGAGTAGGCGCCAAGCTCATAAGACATGACGATTTCGGACTCGGCCATGGAGGTCGTCAGCACAACGACCGGGATTTTCCTCAATTCTGGATGCGATTTAATTTCTTTAAGGGCCTCCCGGCC
>JACQRQ010000267.1 GCA_016206405.1 Elusimicrobiota bacterium
CACATAAACCGTGCGGGTATTTAAGGCGCTGGTCACGTCGTCCTGAACCGCGCCGGACATCCCGGTGAAGTTGTTGACCCAGTTGGGGTTGTCGACATCCGCGCTCACCACCGGAGTCGTCATCGTTTCTGTCGGGGAAGTCACGTCGTAGATGAAATCAATGGTCGCTATTTGACCGCCTGACGTCGTCTGGCCCAAAGCGTCCATGGCCAAATTTTCAATACGGTATTTACGGCCGCTCTGCCACGCCGGCAGGACGGTCGTGCGGCTCCAGCCTTGCAGGGACGGAAAGGGCGGCGCGCCCTGCACGAACACGGTGGATTCAAAAACGCCGTCCTGCCACACGCCCGTCGTCGTATTCCAATAGCTGGCGGGGCTCGAAAGCGGGCTGGATGCGCTCCATAAATCCCCGATGCGGATGGTGATGCTGGACACTCCCGCGCCGCTGTCCTGCACGCTTCCGTTGATGGAAGCGACCGAATTGGTCGGCACGCCTCCCGCGGGGTTGGTGACGGACGGAACCGTGACAAGCTTGTCGATGGTAAACTCCAGCGTGCTGGTCGCCAGTCCGTAGCCCTCGTCGGAGCCGTGGCCGCGGGCGTTTAAATCATAGGTGTAGCCGTCCTTTTGCTCGGCGGCGCTGCCGGGCCAGCTTCCCCCGCCGGAGTAGGCCCACGGGGAGGAGGCCGACGCGGCATTCCATTTTGAATTCTCGCTCAAAAAGGTCGCCGGAGCCTGGAAATTGCCGGCCGACCAGATGTATCCCGTCTTGCCGGTGGATGGGTCGTTGGCGATGGTCACCTTGATCTCGGTGTTGGAAAGGGTGACGCCTTGAGAGACGTCATTGAAATTGGCCGTCCCCTGAATGGCGGAGAGGCCGGTCGAATAAAGGACGGTCGGGAATGCCGGAAAAGTGATGGCGGCCGAAGGCACCGTCACGGTGAATGTGCTGGCCACCAGAGAGCTCATCTGCTGGGTGGGATTGAGGATGCGCAAGCCGTAGGTGTCGGCCTTGGTATAGGTGGCGATTTGAATGTGGACTTTAATGCTGGTCGAGGAAATGTAGGTGACCGAAGAAACGATGATCCCGTTGGGCGGATTGCCTCCCACGCCGGTGGTGAACGTGGCCTTGGCGACGTCGGCCCCGCCCCAATTGCTGAAGTGCGCGCCCCCAAACGTCAGATCGCGCGTGCCGGACAGAAGACCGGATTGGATGCCCCCCGATAACCCACCCCCATCCGGGTCGCGAACGCTCGAAGTACTCGGGGCCACAATCGTAAAGGTCGCCGCCGCGGTCACGAATTGGCCGTTCGGGTTGATGGCCTTCACGTCGTAAGGCCCGCCGGAGAAAGTCGCGGAGGGATTTAGCGTAATGTTTAGGGTCAGTCTTTGGAAAGTGCTGAAATCCTCGAATGTATTGGAGTTGATGGTGATGTCCGGCGTCGGAAGGCTGTCTCCGGTTTTGATGAACTGGACTTGCGTCCAAGTGGAGGGATATTGGCTCGTCCAGGCCGCGTTGCTCCATTTCATGAAATTTTTCCCCTCCACGATGAAGTTATAGATCTTGGCCTGCAGGTACTTCTTGGGGCTTTCTTCGTAGGTCTGGAGAATTTCCGGCGCCGGCACGGTCATGGTCGCCGCGGAGATGGAACTCAGTTGGCCGGTCGGGTTTCTCAACTGAAAATAATAGGTCACCCCGTTGGGAAGCGAAGTTCCCATTTGCATCGCCACGTCGATCCGGCTTTGTCCCGCTGTGGCGCTGGTGCTCAAGATAAATCCGTAGCCCGTACGGGTCGAGATATCGGCGGTCGCATAGCGGAGTTGCCCGTTTTGCAGCGTCGCGGATGAAGACAAATAAATCGTGGTCCAGGTGGAGGGCCAATTCATAAAATCGCTGCCTTTGACGACGAAGCTGAAGGTGCTCGACCGGAGGATTTCCTTGGAATCGTTATGAAAAGCGGTTCCCGTGGAGGGGGCGGGCACGCTCCAGGCGCTCAAAAGCGTATCAATCTGCTTTTCTGGATTTCTGACTCGAACATCGTAGGGACCGCCGCTGACCTGCCCCGGGCTCAATGCCACCGAGGCCCTCACGGTGGTGGTGCTCAACCAAGTCGAGGAGGCTACGCTGACCTCGGTCTGTGGCGCCCCGAGACGGAGCTCCACGGAAGTCCAAGTGCTGGTCCAGTTCATGAACTTATCACCAACGACGTTTAGATCGAAGACGGAGGTGGAAAGATAGATCTTGCTCGGAGTTTCAGCGACGCTGGTAACTTTGGGGGGCGGGATGGCGAAGGCATGGGTGCTCACGTCGAAACGGCCGTCCGGGTTGACCGTCCTGAAGAAATAATCCCCGCTGACCTCTTTTAAAATGACGTTGGCGCGAATCTGGGTATTATTGACGAAAGTCATAGAACTGAATTCGATGTATTGGGACGGCACGACCGCTCCGCCCTGA
>JACQRQ010000273.1 GCA_016206405.1 Elusimicrobiota bacterium
ACCTTCACCAGGCCCCGGTAGGTGGCCCGGCCTCCATCCTTGGAGATGGATTTCGACAGGATGGTGCCTGAAGTGTGCGGCGCCGCGAAAACGAGCTTGGCGCCGGCATCCTGATGCTGCCCGACCCCGGCGAAAGCGCAGGAAACCACCTCGCCGCGCGCCCCTTCGCCCGTCATCACGACGCAGGGAAATTTGGTGGTCAGCTTGGAACCCAGGTTGCCGTCCAGCCATTCGACGATAGCGTCCTTTTGCGCCACGGCCCGCTTGGTGACCAGGTTGTAGACGTTGTTGGACCAGTTCTGAATCGTCGTATAGCGGATATGGGCTCCCGGCTTGGCCATCAGCTCCACCACCGCCGAATGCAGGGAGTCCTGCGAGTAGCTGGGCGCGGTGCAGCCTTCGATGTAGTGCACGCTGGCCCCCTCATCGACGATGATCAAGGTGCGCTCAAACTGCCCGGCATTCTTGGCGTTGATGCGGAAATAAGCCTGGAGGGGGACTTTGACCTCGACGCCTTTGGGAACGTAAATGAACGAGCCCCCCGACCACACGGCCGAATTCAAGGCGGCAAACTTATTGTCCATTTGCGGGATGATGGTGGCGAGGTACTCTTTGACCAAATCCGGATGCTCCCGCAGCCCCGAATCCATATCCAGGAAAATGACGCCTTGCCTGACCAAGTCCTCGCGGAGCCGGTGATAGGCCGTCTCGGAATCGTACTGGGCGGTGACGCCCGCCAAAAACTTCTGCTCGGCTTCCGGAATGCCCAGCTTTTGGAAGGTATTCTTGATGGTTTCCGGGACGTCGGCCCAGTTCTCGGATTTTTTGTCGGTCGCCTTCAGGTAGTAGAAGATTTCGCCGAACTGGATTTTATTCAAGAGCTCGACGTCGCCCCAATTGGGGAGGGGTTTTTTTTGAAAAATTTCCAGCGCTTCCAGCCGGAAGCGCAGCATCCACTCCGGCTCATTTTTATGCCAGGAAATCTGCTCCACCACCCGCTTATCGATCCCCTTCTCCGCCTTAAAAATGAATTTCTCGGGATCGTGGAAGCCGTATTTGTCCTGGTAATTCTTGCCGATATCCAGCAATCCGCCTTCCTGAGACATGCGCTCTCCCGCCGCCGCTACCGCGCGGCAGCCTCGCCGGCCAGATTTTTATCCAGCCAATCGTAGCCCTTCGCTTCCAGCTCATGCGCCAGCTCGGGTCCGCCGGAGCGCACGATCCGCCCATCCATAAAAACGTGGACAAAGTCGGGCTTCACATAATTTAAAATTCTCTGATAATGGGTGATGAGCACGATGGCGTTGTCCGGGCCGCGCAGGCGGTTGATGCCTTCGGCGATGACCTTCAGGGCGTCTATATCCAGTCCGGAATCCGTCTCGTCTAAAACGCTCAGCTTGGGGCGCAACACCGCCATCTGCAAAATCTCCAGACGCTTTTTCTCCCCGCCTGAAAACCCCTCGTTGACATAGCGCGTCGCGAACTCCGGCCCCATCTGCAGGGACGCCATCTTTTCGGTCAGCAGCTTTCGAAACCCCTTGACGGCCGCCACCTCGCCCCGGATCGCTTTAAGGGCCGTCCGCAAAAAGTTCGCCACCGTCACCCCCGGGATGGCCGTCGGGTATTGAAAGCCCAGAAAAATTCCGGCCTGGGCGCGCTGGTGGGTCTTGAGCGCGGCGATGTCTTGGCCCTCATAAAAAATATGCCCCTGAGTGGTCTGAAACCGCGAGTTTCCCATCAAAACGTGGGAAAGAGTGCTTTTGCCCGAGCCGTTGGGCCCCATGATGGCGTGAACTTTCCCCTTTTCCACGCTCAGGGAAACGCCTTTCAAAATCGGCTTATTTTCAACCGAAACATGCAAATTATCGATTATAAGCAGCTTTTCTGACATTTTGGACTCTCCATTCCAACCGGCGGCCTATCGGGCCGGCAGTACAAGTATAATATACCTTACTAAATTAGTCAAGTTTAAATAGCCGTCTTTGACTGCTCGGTCTCGGGCGCGGAGACCTGCGTTTGGGGCGGCTCCGCGGAGGGTTCCGGCGTCGGCGGAGCCACCTGCTCCGTTTCCAAAGCTTTGGCTTTGAACGCTTCCAAATTCGGCATATCCTGAAGGGCTTTTAAGCCGAAGCGCCTTAAAAATTCCGGCGTGGTTTCGTAGAGAAGAGGGCGGCCGATCGCCTCTTTCCGTCCCGCGACTCGAATGAGCTTTTTTTCCAAGAGACGCTCCAGGGCGGAAACGGCCTCCACCCCCCGGATTTCCTCAACCTCCGACCGGGTGATGGGCTGGCGGTAGGCGATGATGGAAAGGGTCTCCAAACTGGCGGCCGAAAGCCGGGCGGTCATTTTGCTTTGGTAGAGCTTGCGAACCCAGGGGCCGAACTCCGGCCGGGTCGCCATTTGAAAGCCGCCCGCCACTTCAACCACCTGCAGGGGGCTTTTGCGGTCCTCATGCTCCTTTTGGAGGAGGCGGACGCACGGCTCGACTTCCGCCTCCGTTACATGGCCCAATATCTCGACCAAGCGTTTGAGCGGTAACGGGTATTCGGCGATAAAAAGCAGCGTCTCGACTATATCCTTCATTTCCTCTGCGCTCACCCCTGCACCTCCTGGCTAATCTCCTCCGCCGCCGTTTCCGGCTCCTTTTTGTAGATGCGAATTTCCCCGAAGGACCGCATTTGGCGGGCGAAGACTTTCTGCAGGCGGACCATCTCCAGCAGGGCGAAAAAGCAGGCGACGAAGCCCGCCAGTTTTCTCTCCCCTGAGAAAAACTCTTCGACCGTGATGTAAGACCGGCCGCCTTCGTCCTTGCGCGAGTTCTCCAAAAGCCCGAGCAGCTTGTCTATTTTGGATTCTACGGGAAACTCCTCGCCTTCGATAACCGCCCGGTCGACGTCTGAGCGGTCCAAAATCTTGCGAATGCTGGCCAGCAGGTCAAAGAGCTTGACTCCCAACTCCTTTTCATCCTCGCGGAAGCGGGGCGACTGCCGGAAATAAACGTCGTGATGGCTTTCCTGCTGGGATTCTAGAAATTTGGCCGCGTCCTGGAATTTCTGGTATTCCAAAAGCTTGTCGATGAGCTCCTGGCGGGGATCGCCCCCTTCTTCCTCCCCCGGAGGCGTCGGCAGAAGCATTTTGGCCTTGATTTGCATGAGGGTGGCGGCCGTCACCAAAAACTCGCCCGCCAACTCAAGGTTGAGGTCCTTCATCAATTCGAGGTAGGTCAGATACTCGCGGGTAATTTCGGCGATCGGGATATTGTGGATGTCCAAATCATTTTTCTTGATGAGATAGAGGAGCAGGTCCAGCGGACCCTCGAAGATGTCCAGGTGCACCTCATAAGCCGCATTCGCGTCCATAGAGCCTCTTTACTACTCGGTCAAATGCATGGCGCGGCGAACCTGCGCCATGGTCTTCTCGGCGGCCGCCTGGGCTTTTTTGCGCCCCGACTCCAGTATCTCGTCAACGGCCCCCGGCCGGGCCTCCCACTGCCGCCGCTTTTCCCGGAACGGCGCGATGGCGGCCTCCATGGAGCCGGCCAAATCCTTTTTGCATTGGACGCAGCCGACCGCTCCGTCGCGGCACTCCTGCTCCCGAGTCGCGGCGAACGGACTGTAGAGCTTGTGCATCGCGTAAACCACGCAGCCTTCCGGATGGCCCTTGTCGTTTTGCCGGACTTTTTTCGGATCGGTGAACATCCGGCGGATTTTGGCCTCCAGCGACGCCGCCGTTTCTCCGAGCTCTATGGAGTTGTCGTAAGATTTCGACATTTTTCTTCCATCGAGGCCGGGAACCTTGGGCGCCGGAGTCAGCAGGGCCTGGGGCTCCGGCAGCGTCTCTCCGTAAATCGAATTGAATCGCCTGGCGATTTCGCGGCTCAACTCCAAATGCGGCAGTTGATCCTCTCCCACCGGCACGTGCGTGCCGCGGTAGAGCATGATATCGGCGGCTTGAAGCACGGGATAGCCCAGATGGCCGAAGTCTATTTTGCTGACCTCGTTATCCGAGCCGTCTTGGATGAGCCCCATTTCCCGGGCCTGCTCCTTGACCGTCGGATTTCGCAGCAGCCAGGGCGTCGGCACGATCATCGACAGCAGCAAATGCAGCTCGGCGTGTTCTTTGACCTGCGATTGCACGAACATGACGCACTTTTCCGGATCCAGACCCGCCGCCAGCCAATCCAGGACCATCTCGCGGCAATGGCTCCGGAGATTTTTGGAATCGCGGTAGGAGGTGGTCAAAGCGTGCCAGTCCACCACGATGAAATAGCACTCGCAGCGGTCCTGGAGCTCCACCCAATTTTTGAGCGCGCCCCAGTAGTTCCCGAGCTGAAGCCTGCCGGTCGGGCGCATCCCCGAAACGACGATTTGCCTGGTTTTCTTCGCCTCGATCATGCCGTCCCCTACATCAAGCCCAAGCCCTGAAAAACCGACATCATCATCTCCACCGGCGGAACGATGAACATGCTCAACATGCCCGTCATCATCAGAAAGATCAATATGATAAATCCGTAGGGCGCGTGGGCCTCATACGCCTGGGACCAATGCTCCGGCAGAATTCCGCTGAGCACCTTGCTGCCGTCCAAAGGGAAAACCGGAATCAAATTAAAAAACGCCAAATACAGATTGAGGATGACCGCGAACCTGAAAACGTTGGCCAGCAGAAGCTTCAAATCAACCGGCAGAACATATTGGGCGTAATTCATGCGGAAAAAAACGGCGGCCGCAGCAGCCAGCGCGATATTGGAGAGCGGGCCTATAAAAGCGACCTTCACCATATCGGCGCGCGGGCTGTCGAGGCGGTTGGGATTGACCGGGACCGGCTTGGCCCACCCGAAAACCGGCGCATGGCCCAGGATGCACAGCACCGGAAAAAGGATGGTGCCGACCGGGTCAACGTGAGGAATGGGGTTGAGCGTGATGCGGCCGGAGAGGGAAGCCGTGTCGTCTCCTTTATAGAAAGCCATCAAACCATGCGAAATCTCATGAATAATGACCGAAAAAAACAAAATCGGCAACTGGATGATCCAGTCCATTTCCAGCCATTGTACTAGTTTCTCAGAAGTGAAAACAACTTGAGCGCGGCCGGCGACAGATAAATCTTGGGATTAAATTTTTTTGTATTTCCGCAGCCAGAGGAGGGCCTGGCGGCGGCTGGACAGTTTTCCCGCCCACTGCAGGCAAGCCGCGGCGTCCAAAATCGCCTTGTAAGCCGGCCCCGGAGCGCGGCCCAGACGGGCGATATCCTGCCCCGTCACCCACACGGGCTTAAGGGCCGACACGGGCAGCCGGGGCGCGGCGGCGTGGAGAATCGAGACCGCCAAAGGTTCCAACGGATGCGGCGAGCTCCTTTTTCTCTCCATCAATTCCAAAGCGGCACGGATGGCTTGAGCCAAGGGCC
>JACQRQ010000274.1 GCA_016206405.1 Elusimicrobiota bacterium
CTTCTAGCGAATGCTCATAGTGTAGCGGGGGGTTGTTACAAAATCAAGTCTTGGTCGCGCCCTGCGCTTTTAACGACAGTGGTACAGTGGTAGAGTGATAAAGTGGTACCAAGCACAAAAGTGGCTACAGTTCGTCCCGTATGTCCGGCCTGAAGGCTTGCCGTCCTCCCCTCTGCCACTTTACCACTATACCACTCTATCACTTCACTTCGTTTAGGTCGGCGGACCATGCCGCCGGATAATTCGCGCCCGGCGCTTTTCAACGATAGTGGTACAGTGGTAAAGTGATATCGGGGGAAGTGATAGAGTGATAGAGTGATAGGGGCGAGCAAACAACAGTGGCGGCGAACCGGCGAAGCCTTTGCAAAAGCCCCCCCTTCCCGCCGTGCCACTTTACCGCTATACCACTGTATCACTCTATTCTCTTCCACTCTACCACTTTACCACGCTACCACTCCCCCCCCGGCCCCTCTATCACTTCATTTCGTTTAGGTCGGCGCCCGGTTATTTCTTCACGGCGACGGCCATGCCTTCGCCTGTGGGGATCATGCAGCAGGAGCTGAAAAGATCCTTTCGGCACATCAGGCGCAAGAACTCCCGCATGGCCGGGGCGGCGTCGATCTCATCGCCGAGCGAGTTGCCGCGCGCCGGGCGGGAGGGTTTTTTGTGCAGCTTGCCGAACAAATAGGCATTGTCGCCGGCGATGATGGCGCCCGGGCGCAGGTTGGCCGCCGCCCAGCGCAGGTAGACGGGATAAGAAACTTTATCGGCGTCAATAAAGCAAAAATCAAACGGGCCCCGGGCGGAGAGCGCCCGCAAACTGTCCCGTGCGTTCCCTTCGATGACTCTCACGGTTCGGCTCAAACCGGCCTTCTTAAAGCCGCGCCGCGCCAGGGCGGCATGGCGGGGGTCCGACTCCAAGGTATAGAGCCGCCCGCCGCTCGCCAGCCCGCGGGCGATCCAAATCGAAGAATAGCCCGCCAAAGTTCCGATTTCCACCGCTTTTCGCGCTCCGCAGGCCTTGACCAAAAAATTCAAAATCTTCCCCTCGATGGGGCCGATTTGAATCATGGGGAGGCCTTGCAATTTCATCTGCCGCAGGACCCACTTCAACGCCGCGTCCTCCGTCGCCATCAATCTTTGGACGAAATTGAGCAAATCCCTGGTAAGATACTGCTTTCTCAGAACGGTATTATGGGAATTCATCATTTTCCCGCGCCCAAGGCGGCGGGCGCTTTCGCGGGCCACCATTATAGCAATTCACAATGAGAAGGCCGCCGGCGTCGCGTGCCGGCGGCAGTCAAGAACGGGACGCTGCTAGTTGGTTTTGCGAGGGGCGAAAAAATCGTTCGCGGAAATCAACCGTTTGCCGGCGTCTTGGATTTTCATGACTTCCTCTTTGGGGACCCCGGCGCCTCCCAAGAGGTCCGTCAAGGCTTCGACCAGCGCCCAACTGGGAACGCGGCGGCCGCGCTCGACATAACTCAGCCAGGCCCGGCTGAAGCCGACGCGTCGAGCCACGCCGCCCAAATTCAATCCGGCCGCCGCGCGGGATCGCCTTAGCAGCGTTCCGAACTTTTCTTCAAGGTTTTGAGCCGATGCCGCCATACGCTTTAAACGCTACAACTTCGTTCCGGGCGTGTCAAGATTGATTGAATGCCGTAAACTTTGATAAAATACGTTGGTTTTACTTTATTCCTTAATAGGCCCTATATTCAATAGACTCATGCCGCTTTCCGCAGCCCCCGAGCGTCCGAATACGCCCCTGATGAAGCAATACCACAGCATTAAAGGGCGCTACCCGCATGCCATCGTCTTTTTCCGCCTGGGTGATTTTTACGAGATGTTCGGCGACGATGCCAAAACCGCCAGCGCCGCCCTTTCTTTGGTCTTAACCGCACGCCAAAGTTTCCCCATGTGCGGCATCCCGGCCCATGCCGCCCAGAGCTATATCGCCAAATTGCTCCGGGCGGGTTTTAAAATCGCCGTCGCCGAGCAGACCAGCGACCCGGCAAAATCAAAGGGGCTGGTGACCCGGGAGGTGGTGCGTTTGATCACGCCGGGAACGATCGTCGAGGATGAGCTTCTGGATGCCGCCACATCCAATTACTTGGTTTGCGTCGAATGGGCTCAGGACCCGACCTACTGGGGCCTGGCCTGCATGGAAGTTTCCACCGGCGAATTCTGGGCGACCGAAGTCAAAGGGGATAAGTCTTGCAGACAACTGGAGTCCTGCCTCGCGCGCCTAAATCCGGCCGAAATACTGCTCCCCCCTCAAATTTCAGATTCCCCCGAAATGCAGCGCATCATCGGCGCCAGGCCCCAGAGCTTGACCCTGCCTCCCGCTGTTCCATTCGAGCCCTTTCCGGAAGAGGCGCTCGATTTAAAATTCAAGAACCGCCCCTTGGCGGTCAAGTCGGCCTTGAAAGCCAGAGCTTATATCCGCGACAACGAGCCGCAAATTCAATGGAACACCCTGCCCAAATACCTGGATCTGCATGGATACGTTCACTTGGATGAGTCCGCCATCCGCACGCTGGAGCTTGTGTCCTCCTCCCGGGGGGAGCGCGCATCGAGCCTTTGGGGGGTCTTGGACCGCACCCAATGCGCCATGGGCAGCCGCAAGCTCAAGGAATGGATATTGCATCCCCTCACCAGCCTCGAGGAAATCCGCCGGCGTCAAAACTGCGTGGAAGAGTTGAAGGAGTCCATCCCCGCGCGCAGGAAGCTGCGGGAAATCCTGCAAGGCATCCCGGACCTTGAGCGCATTTTCTCCCGCCTAACGCGCTCCAGCGCCAGCCCCAAAGAGCTCGCCTCGCTCCGCGGCGCGCTTCACAAACTGCCGCGGCTGGCGCATTGGCTCAAGCACGGCGCCGTCGCTCCTTCCACGCTCGGCGCGCAAAGCCCGGGAGGGACCTCCGCCGAAGCGAGAAACGGCCAAGACGTCTCCCGCTCGGCCCTGACGGAAGCCTTCCGCGATCTGCCGGATTTGACCAAGCGCCTGGATTCGCTGCGTGAAATTTTGGACCGGACGCTTGCCGACGAGCCGCCGCAAAAAATATCCGACGGCCAGGTCATCCGCGACGGCGTCCATGCCGAGCTCGATGAGCTGCGCTCGCTTAAAAAGGATTCCCAGAAATGGCTGCGCGAGTTTGAGGCCAAAGAGCGCAAGCGATCCCAGATATCCTCGCTCAAAATCGGCTACAATTCGGTCTTCGGCTACTACATCGAAATCACCAAACCTCATATCCACAAAGTTCCGGCCGGCTACACCCGGAAGCAGACCCTGGCCAACACCGAGAGGTTCATCCTCCCCGAGCTCAAGGACATGGAATCCAAGATTTTGGGCGCGGAGGAGAAAATTCTCCGCTTGGAGTCCGAGTTGTTTCATGAATTAAGGCAAAAGGCGACGCAGCATCTGGCCACCATCCAGCAGTTGGCCGGCCTTTTATCGGAACTGGACGTCTTCGGGTCGCTGGCGGAGGCGGCCGCCCGCTACGGCTACGTCAAGCCCAAAATGAACCTCAGCCATAACCTCATCATCGAGGAGGGCAGGCATCCCGCGGTGGAGAGGCTCATCCCAAACGGCACGTTTGTCCCCAATGATTTGGTCATGGACCCGGAAAAAACGCAGACCCTTCTTCTCACCGGACCCAATATGAGCGGCAAAAGCACCTTTCTGAGGCAAAACGCCGTGCTGGTTCTCATGGCGCAGATGGGGAGCTTCGTGGCCGCCCAATCGGCGGAAATCGGCATCGTCGACAAAATTTTGACCCGCATCGGCTTCCATGACGATCTGGCCCACGGCGATTCCACCTTCATGGTGGAGATGAAGGAAGTGGCCGCCATCATGAGCTCGGCCACGCCCCGAAGCCTGGTCATTTTAGACGAGGTGGGCCGCGGCACGTCCACTTTCGACGGCATATCCATCGCCTGGGCCGTATTGGAGCATCTGCAGCGGCTGGCCGCCCCCGAAGGCGCGGGCCCCTCCGGCCCCAAAGTGCTTTTCGCGACGCACTATTTTGAGCTGGTGCAGCTCAGCCAATCCCATCCCCGCATACAAAATTTCAACGTCGAAGTCCGCGAATGGAAAAATCCGCAAGGCCATACGGAAATCGTTTTTCTTCACAAGATTTCTCCGGGATCGGCCGACCGCTCCTATGGGATTCACGTGGCCAAGCTGGCCGGCCTTCCGGCGGAGTGCATCGCCCGGGCGAAAGAAATCCTCCGCCATTTGGAGCAAGGCTCCAGCATCGCCGCCAGCGACGCCGGCGGCGGCCAAGAAACGGAGCTTACCTTGCCCATGTTTTCGGAAAGCTCGGTCCTTCAAGAACTGAAGAATCTCCAGCCGGAAAGCCTGACCCCCCTGCAAGCTCTGCAAAAAATAACCGAATGGAAAAAGGAGATTTTAAGTTGACGCGGATAATTCAGGTGTTGAGCGAAGACACGGTCAGCAAAATCGCCGCCGGCGAGGTGATCGAGCGTCCCGCCTCCGTTTTGAAGGAATTGCTGGAAAACTCAATCGACGCCGGAGCGTCCAAAATCCAAATCGACGTGGAGAACGCCGGCCGGGGACTCATACGGGTGAGCGACGACGGGGACGGAATCCCCGCGGAGCAATGCGCCCTGGCCTTTGAGCGCCACGCGACCAGCAAAATCCGCAAACTCGAGGATTTAGACACCCTGGAAACGATGGGATTTCGAGGCGAAGCCCTGGCCTCCATCGCGGCCATCAGCGAAGTCGCCTTGACCAGCGCGGTCCGCGGCGCCGCGACGGGCGCCCACGTCGAGGTTCACGGCGGCAAGTTGGTCAGCCGGCGCGAGGCGCCTCCGGTCGCGGGGACGACCGTTTCGGTGCGCTCGCTCTTCTACAACACCCCGGCTCGCGCGAAGTTTCTCAAATCCGACGCCGTCGAAAAAAGCCACCTGACGCAGCGAGTCGAGGAGGTGGCTCTGGCGCACCCCGGCATCAGCGTGGTCTACCGCGTGGGCGGCGCCGAAATCATCGCCACGGAGGGGAAGCCGGAACCGGACGCGGCGGACTCCTTGGCGGAGCGCATCCGCGGCGTCCTCGGAAAAGGCATCCGGAAGGTGCAGCCTTTGTTGAGCGAGCATTCGGGCTGGAAGATCTACGGCATGGTTTCCGGCGCCGACGGCTTGGTCGCGTCCCGCAACGTGCAATATTGGTTCATCAACCGCCGCCCTTTCGCCAGCCGCACGGCGCAGCAGGCGCTTTACCGGGCGTACGCGCCTTACCGCAGCGCCAACCAGCATCCCGCTTGCGTGGTTTTTATCGAAATGCCTCCGCTGCTTTACGACGTCAACTCGCACCCGACGAAAAGGGATATCCGCTTCCGGCACGAAAACGACGTTTACGATCTGATTTACCGCGCCGTTTCCAAGCTTCTGGTGGACAGCAAGCCGGCGGTGCCGATCCTTAAGTCCGAACCGGAACCGCCCGCGCCGGAACCCCGGCCTTCGCCGGCCGACCTTCAGACTTCGCGCGAAACCCCCTCCGGCTACCCGTCCGCCGGCGCGGCCTGGACAAACGCCCCGCAAATATCAAAATTTCCGACGGCGGCCCTCGCTTCCGCATCGCCCGTGGATTCCCCCACCTTGCGATTTTTGGGGCAGATTGAAAAAACATACTTGGTTTTCGAGCAAACGGGGGGGCTGGTCATTTTGGATCAGCACGCCGCCGCCGAGCGGGTATTTTACGAGCGCTACCTTAAGGATTTGAGGTCCAACACGCTGCAAATCCAAAATTTGATGCTGCCCGTGCAAATCGAGCTCCCCCCCTCAAGAATGCAAAAGGTCATGGAGCACGCCGCCTGGCTCTCTCAAATGGGTTTTGAAATCCAGCCCATGGGAAAATCAACGCTTCTGATAAAAAGCATGCCGTCTATTTTTGACTTAAGCACCAAGGACTGCGAAAACTTGATTCATCTGGTCTTGGACTCTCTGGGGGACCCCACCGAAGCGGCCATGGAAGCGGCCAAAGAAAAAATAGCGGGCCTTGCCTGCCGGGCGGCGGTCAAGGCGCACCAAAACCTGGCCCCGATGGAAGCCATCCAGCTTTACAAGGACATTCACCTCTGCCGCGACGGCACGTGCTGCCCGCACGGACGGCCCACCGCCATCCGGCTCAACCGCAACGAACTGGCCCGCCGTTTTCAAAGGCCGGGGGCGCCGTGATCTTCAATGCGTTAAAAAGAAGCACCAAATTCCGTCTCAAATCGATCGCGCTGGCCATGACGCTGATGGGGCTTGTGTGGACGGTGGAACGGCCGATGCCCGGCGGCCGCCGAAGCATCTATATCCTGGGCAGAGTGGAAATACCCCGAAAACTTTTGCAGGAGGCGTCTCGCCCCAACACCGTTCTTTCCGTCATCGCCACCGACAAAGGCGGCGTTCCGGTGGCGATGAAGCGCATCATCAACCCTTCCTTCCCGCTGTTGTTTGATTTGGGACCCAACGATCGGCTGCTTCCGGTCAATTATCGCGAGGAACACCTGCGCATCAGCGCTCAAATCATCACTTCGGACGCTCCGGACGCGGCGCATCCTTCCGGCGGCCCTCCGCGCTCCGGCCCTAAAGCGGTCTACCCTCACCTCGTGCGCGCCGGTAGCCCCCGCATCCGCCTCCTCCTGAAATAACCGTCTACCCAGTAAAGTCCGACAACTGGGTGAGTAACCCACGATTTTTAAAGGGCTTCTTCCGACGAACCCCAAAGCGACCCTGTTCTCCGACTTGCAGTAGGCCGCGATGCCATCCCAGCAACCGCATTTCCGCAATGTCAAGCCAGGCACCGAGACCAGGCACCGAGACGAGTAGGATGGGCTGTTCACCTGGGTCAAGCTTCAGAATATCACTCATTTGAATTGCGTTAATCTGGTTCCTGAGATAAAATCATTTTTCGGTAGTTTTCATGCATTATTTTTTCAATAAACTCCACAGTTACCTGAGTCTTGTCTTCGTCGGGATCAGGAGGGGAAGTTTTTGGGTGTGTTGGGAGTTTTTTAAAAGTGCATAGTTTATGGATTA
>JACQRQ010000280.1 GCA_016206405.1 Elusimicrobiota bacterium
CGTCGTCTTGCCCGCGCCGTTGGGCCCGATAAGGCCGAAGATTTGGCCGGGCTCGATCTCAAAGCTGACGCGGTGCACCGCCTTGAGGCCGCCGAAATGCCGGCTGACGTTTTTGATCTCAAGCAACGGCATCCGTCTCCTCCTGCAGCTCTATTTTTCTTCGGGTGTTGGGCCAAAGCCCCTGCGGCCGCCAAATCATCATGACCACCATCAGGCCTCCATAAATGAGAAGGCGGTAATTTTGAAACTCCGGAAAAAAGTCCCGGAGAAACCAGGGAATCACCTGCAGCACCACCGCTCCCAAAACGACGCCGGGGATGCTTCCCATGCCGCCCAGAACCACCATGCTCAAGACCAAGGCTGAGAGGTTGAAATCGAAAATTTCGGGGGAGATAAATTTTTGTTTGGCGGCATAGAGCGCGCCCGCCATGCCCGCCCAGGCGGCGCTCAGCGTGAAGGCCGAGAGCTTGGCCCAAACCGTCGGGACGCCGGCCGCTTGGGCGGCCGTTTCATCCTCGCGGAGCGCCACCCACGCGCGGCCTATCCTGGAATTGGAGAGGCGCCGCATCGCCGCGACCGACAAGGCGACCATCGCCAGAGCCAGAAAATAGTAGTGGATGCTTTCCACCGCAGCGGGCCAGCCGAAGAATCGAGGCGAGCCGATTTCCCGGGAATACGGCTCCAGGCCGAAGGAAATGAACAGGGACCCGCTGGGGCAGCCGAAGGTTCCTCCCGTCAGCCATGCCTCGTTCTTGATCATATACCGGATGGTTTCTCCCAGGCCTAGAGTGACGATCGCCAGATAATCGCCGCGCAGCCGCAGCGACGGCAAGCCGACCGCGAAGCCGACCAGCGCGGCCGCGGCCGCGCCGGCGGCGAGGCCGCCCCAGAACGGCATTTGAAACTTGAGCGATAAGATTGCGAAGGCGTAGGCCCCGATGCCGTAGAAGGCGGCGTAGCCGAGCATGAAAAGCCCGGCCATGCCCAAGACGATATTGAGCCCCAGGGCCAAAAGCGCCATGATCAAAGTATCGGTGGCCAGGTTGATGTATTTGGTTTGATGGCGCAGAAACAGCGGGGCGACGCACAGCAAGGCCGCAAGACCCCAAATTTGAAGCCGCGGCCCCATCCGGTTGGAGGCCGCTTCCAACGCCGCCCCAAGCCCGCGGCACGGAACCGCCGCCGTCCGGCGCACGGCGTCCCAGCACCATCGGGCCGCCGGGAAGAATAAAACAACGAGCGCCAGTTTGAGAGCCGCCGCCGTTCCCATCACCGGCCAAGTGAGCAAGCCGAACCACGCCGCGGTCAAAAGAAAGCGCCGGCGCATCGCTTACACCTTATCGGAAACCTGCTCGCCCAAAATTCCGCGAGGAAGGACGATGAGCACCAACAGGAGCACGATGAAGGAGTAGGCGTCCTTGTAGCCGGCGCCGAAACACCAGATGCCGACGTTCTCAACGACTCCCAGAAGCACGCCTCCCAGCATGGCGCCCGGGATGTTGCCGATGCCGCCTAAAACGGCGGCCGTGAAGGCTTTCATGCCCATGATGTAGCCGTCGTTGAACTTGACCGCATGCACGTACATCGAGACCAGGATGCCCGCCACCGCGGCCAAGGCGGAGCCCGCGATAAAGGTGGCGGAAATCACCCTGTCGACATCAACTCCCAGCAGCGAAGCCATGCGCCTGTCCTGCGAGGTGGCGCGCATGGCTTTCCCCATTTTGCTGCGGTAAATATAGAGGTGCAGGCCCGCCATGCACAGCAGGGAGGCCGCCAGAATAAAAATCTCCAGAAGGCTGAACTCGGCGCCCGAGAAAAACGAAAAACGAGTCTCGGTCAGGCGGCGCCCGAATTCCATAGGAAACCCGCGGATGCCGCTGCCCTGGGCCACCATGACGTAGTTTTGCAGCAGGAAGGACATCCCGATGGCGGAGATGAGCGGCGAGAGGACGGGCGCGTGGCGCAAAGGACGGTAAGCGATGCGCTCCAACGTGAAGCCGTATCCGCCGCAAAAGAGCATGGCCAGGAGCAGCGCGCCCAGCAGGCAGACGACGGGCGAAAAATTGGCGA
>JACQRQ010000270.1 GCA_016206405.1 Elusimicrobiota bacterium
AGCATGCTTGAAAAGCATGTAAGCGATGAGCAACGCCGCCATGGGGCGAAAGCCTCCGGCCCCTTCGGGGAGGGCCTATTTTGGGCGATTTCTTCGTTGCTCGGTCGGTCACATAGCAACCGGCTATGCTCCCTCCTCGCGCCTCGAACTCACCACAAACTTGGACCTCCAAATTGATTCAGTTATTGTTTGCCAGGCCCTAAGTCCAGTTTTTTTTGAGCCGGCGTATGATCCGGGAGGCTTTCCAGCGCATCAACAACGGAAGGCGGTCGACAAAAAGCTTGCCGTTTAAGTGGTCCGTTTCATGCTGCAGCGCCCGCGCGAAGAGCCCCAAACCCGTGATTTCAACGGGCAGGCCGTGCTCGTTGAGAGCTTTGACTTTGACGCGGCTGGAGCGGCGCAGCTTGGCGTAAAGCCCGGGAATCGAGAGGCATCCCTCCTCGCTTTCCTCCGCTCCGGATTTTTCGACGATCTCGGGGTTGATGAGGACCCATTTCTTGGACTTCCCGCCGGGCTTAACGTCGATGATCGCCAAGCGCAGCGGCAGGCCGATCTGGGGAGCGGCCAGCCCCACGCCGTTGGCGGCGCGCATGGTGGCCCACATGTCTCCCAAAATTTCCGGCAGCAGCTTGGCGATCTGCTCAAACGGAACGGTCTTGCAGCGCTGCCGCAGCACTTTTTCCCCGTGCTTTGTGATTCTCAGTATTTTTCCTTCGGCGCGCCCATCGGGCTGCTTGTCTTCGACCTTCTCCATAAAATTCGCCAAAATTATACAAAATCACCGGCTCTGCAAGAGATTGAAAATCTCCTGATTGACGGGGCTCAAATCCACCTCCTGGCCGCGGAATCTTTTCAGCATCCCCTCCAGGTGCGCCTTGAGCTCGGCCTTGGACTTTCCCGCGGTCCTCAGCGCCTTATAGGCCTCCCAGTCCTCCTCAAAAATATTTTCGGTCCTTTCGCGCTTGAGCTTTTCCTTGTTGACCTGGATCGCGCGCACCTCCTGGGCGACCTCCTTTTGGCGGTTGATCAAGGCGTCAATCTTCCCGCGGAAAGACTCCGCCTCCTGATCCTTCGCCTGGAGCTGGTCCTTGAGCGACTGCAGCTCCTTTTGCGAAAGGGATAAATCCTCTTTGATCGCGGAAAGCTGCTTTTCCGTAAATTCCAGAAGAGCCGCCAATTCCCGGCGGGCCTCGATTTCCTGGTTCAAAAGCTGCTCATACTCCGCCTCGGGATCTTTCTCCCCGAAACGCAAAATCAGGCTGAGCGCGTGCCCGGCGATGTGCTGCCCGGAGGCCGGGACCAGCAGGGCGTAATCCAATTGGGCGCCGTAGAAATGGATCCCGGCGCCCAGGGTCACCTGGTCGGTGCGGTTCCCAAGCCCCATCCCCGCCCGGAAGGCGTAGGAGCCGAAGCGCGCCGTGGAGAGCCAGCGCTCCATGCCCAATGCGTAGGTGTAGCTGGAGGGATTATTGGCGGAGGCCAGCCGCTGGGTGTAATCCAAGGAAAGCAGAAATCCCCGGACCCTCTCGGCCAAGCCCAATTTAAAAGTCGGTGGAGCGCTGTCGTCGATTCCCGCCAGCGACAGCGAAGGCTTGTTGGCGTTGAGAACGGAAAATCCAAGCACGTATTTCTGGTCGATTTCCCACATCGCGCCGGCGTCGGCTCCGACGGAAGTGATGCGGCTTGAGCTTCGCAGGGCGGAACGGCTCATGACGGAGGCCGAGAGTCCCAAATCCACGCGGTGGTGCAGCGAGCGGTGGACGTTGAGCCCGTATCCCAACTGGACCGCGCGGTTGCGCGCGAAATCCTTTTCCGTGAAGCTGCGCCACGAGGCTCCCCAACTGCTGCGCAGATCCTCGGTGGGATAGACGATCGCCAGGGAAGTGTCGCTGAGGTTG
The DNA here is from genome assembly GCA_016206405.1 of Elusimicrobiota bacterium. GTDB lineage: Bacteria > Elusimicrobiota > Elusimicrobia > O2-12-FULL-59-9 > O2-12-FULL-59-9 > O2-12-FULL-59-9. Next base: position 1,899 of record JACQRQ010000270.1, read on the forward strand.
ACCACCCCCGCCGGCTGCTGAAAAAGCCGCAGGAGCCCGGAGCCGATCTGCAGGCGATGCTGTTGAGCCAAGCCGGCCGGATTGTACTCCAGGGCTGAAATATCGTCGGAGACCGCCGTGAAGGCGCCGCTCACGCCGGCCGCCCGCGCGCCCAGCCCAAAATCCTCAAACGCCGCGGCCAGCGGCCTCGGGAACAAAGGCCGGCACAGGCACGCGGCCGCCAGGAGGATGCCTCCTCCCCGCCAAAAACGCCGTCTCTCCCGATCCATCATGACGGCTTCTCTTCAAACAGCGTCCTCTGCTCCGGACCCGCAGGAAGGGTGTCCTGGTAAAGCGCGAAATTATTTTTTCCGTGCGACTTGACCCAATACAGCGCCGAGTCGGCCTTTTCCATCAGCGACTCCATCGTCTTGGCGTCTTGGGGAAAAATGGCGACTCCCATGCTCACCGTCACCGGCACCTCGTTGTATTTCGAAAAAGGCGCCGGGACGCGTATTTTGCGGATTTCCTGCAGAAGCCGCTGCCCGATCATCCGCACGTCCGCGTCCGTCGACTGCGGCAGGAGCACCAGAATTTCGTCGCCGCCGTAGCGCGAGGGAAAATCGATCTTCCGGATGTTGTTGATCACCGCCTGGGAAACGGCGCTCAAGACCTGGTCGCCGACTTGGTGCCCGTAAGTGTCGTTGACCGCCTTGAAATAATCCAAATCGATAAGGAGCAGCGACAGCGACTGGCTGAATCGTTCCGCGCGGTACATCTCCTCCTGGAAGCGCTGGAAAAAGTAGCGGCGCAGCGGCAGTTGGGTCAGGCTGTCGTAAAGGGAAAGCTCCTGCACTTCCTCGAACAGGCGCGCGTTGTCGACGGCCAGGGCGATTTGCCCGGCGAAGGATTTCAGCAGGCCCGCGTCCTCATGGTCGATGGGCTCCTGGCTCAGCAGGTTGTCCACGATCAAAAGCCCGATGCGCTGCGCCTGCACGATGAGCGGCAGGTACAGCACGACCTCCTTGTAGCGCTCCAGCTCGGAGGTCCCGCCTTTGCCCAGCATCAAATTGGCGAAGTGATGGATGCCCTCCTTCAAGAGGATCTCGTCGTGGCGCAGATTCTTGACGTGGCCCCGGATGTCTACGCTCAACTCGCCCCTGAGGGTTTTGCCTTCCTTGTCCACGAGATAGAGCCGCACGCGGTCGAAGCTGAAATGCTTTTGAATGCCGCGCAAAATCAGCCGCAAGCTGTCCTCGACGCGCAGCGACGAGGCGAATACGGCCGTAAGCTCCGTGAGGGCGCTGAGGCGGCCGAGTTGGTTGCGGTTGAGGCGGTCGAGCCGGGCCTGGTAAAGATTCTGGGCGAGCTCGGAGGCGAAATCAAACGCCAGCTTTTTTTCCTTGGCCGAGAAAGGGCGCTTGCGGTTGAAGCGCTCCAGGCGCAGAACCCCCAAAGGCTCCTGCGACTCGGACGCCCCCCGCCATTTCATGGGCACATACAGCACCCAATGCGGAGCGGAGTAAAGCAAATATTTTTTCTTGCCCCGGAGCAGGCTTAAAAACGGGGAGGCGTCGCCGACATGGATCTTCTCCTCCGCCTCCATCGTGCGCCCGCACGCGTGGCCCAACTGCATCATCAGCGCCTTTTGCTGGCCGTGCCAAAGAAAGGTCGCCAGAGAGTCCGCCTTGAACTGGCGCGCGATGGTGTTGAAGGCCAGCTCCGCCACGCCTTCCGGGCCCAGGCGCGGCGAGTTGAGCTCCTTATGGAACTGATATAAGAGGTCAATCATTGAGGGCCAGAATGTAATCCACCTCGGCCGCGGCGTGAATGAGCTCCTCCCTGAGGAGCGCGGCGCTGTACTTGCGGTGGAGGATGTTCTCGACGACTCTTTCCATCATCCTCTCGAAAATTTTCTCCAGCGTGCCCATGATCGGAAAGTTGGGAAGCAGCCTGGCAAACCCCAGCGACGCCGCGAAGGCCTCTTGAACATGCTCGTGTTCGCCGAAAAACGGCTGCATGTCCGCGAGGCGGGCCGGAATGCCTCCGGCGGAGCGCCCGTAGGCCAACGCGACAGCGGGTTTGGCCAGGTATTTGAGGCACTCGAAGGCCTCGCGCGCCTGCCCGTTGTCGCGCACCACCGCCAAATGCTGCGCCCCGACGATGGAACTCCGGGCGCGGCCGCCCCGGGGATAGGGAACCGCCCGCACCGCGCGCGAAAGCTTTTTCGGCATTTTCGGGAAGCGCGGACCGAACTGCATCGCGCATGCCCCTTCAAAAAAACCGCGCGGAACCAGCCCGCTGCGGCTTAAAAGCGGCATGGCGCCTTGCAGCATAAGCTGCAGGTAGGCGTCGACGCCGCGCTGGACCTCCTCGCGGTAAAACAGCGCCCGGCTCCCGTCGCGGCTCAAAAACTCCCCGCCGCAGGCCCATACGCAGGGAGCCGCGTCGATCAAGGAAACGGATTCGTTGGGATTGGGATTGGCCACGACGTGCGAAAGCGGAAAGCCCTTCAGGCGCTTATGGATCTTCCTGCACACCTCCAGGAAACCCTCCCAGGTGTCGAGCTCCTTTTGCGGATCGGCCGCGACCTGCGACAAAACGTCGTGGCGGTAAAAAAGAACGCTGAGTTCCATCCACCACGGCAGGGCGTAGACTCCGCGAACGCCGGGAAGCTGGCAGTGGGTCCTGAGGGGCTCCACCCACGCATCCAGGTCGAGCGCGGAGTCAAACCCCTTGAGGTCCTCGATAAAGCTCAGATGCGCCAGGATCGCCGTCCAGGTGTGGGGAATTTGAACCAGGTCCGGGCGGCGTTCCTCATCGCGGTTTTTGAGCGAGCGGAAAAGGTGGCGCCACAGGGAAGCGGGCGTCTTCACCTCGACTTCCACCTCAAGCCCCGGATGCTCCCAGTGAAAGCCTTTGAGCATGTCGCCGACGAGGGTCGCGGTCTGAAAACCGTTGTTGGGAAGAACCCAAAACCGGACTTTTTTCACGCCGCCGCCCCCGCCCAACTTTTAATCGGCAGCGCCGGATCGACCTCCCAGGCCCGCAGGCGGTTTTTTCCCGGACGCCCCGTTCCATAGCCCGCCCTTAAGTAATGAAACGCCGCCTGGGCGATCATCGCCCCGTTGTCGGTGCAGTGAGCCGGCCTTGGAAAAATCACTTCCGGGTCCCCGGCGGCGCGCAGCTCGCCGAACCTCTCGCGCAGCCGGGTATTGGCGGCCACTCCGCCGCCGACGACCACCTGCCGCGCGCCGAAGGCCCGCGCGGCCCGAAGAGCCTTTTCCGCCAAAACGTCCACCACCGCCTCCTGGAACGAGGCGCAAAGATCGGCCGTCCGCTTTTGCGGCAGGCGGGCGTACGGAGAAAGCCCGGATGAATTGTAGCGCATCGCCCCTTTGCGGGAATGGCCCTGCAGGTGGTACAAGACCGAGGTCTTAAGGCCGCTGAAGGAGAAATCCCAGCTTCCTTCCAGGTGCGGCCTCGGGAACTCGACGGCGGCCGCGTTTCCGCTCCGGGCCAGGCGGTCGATGAGCGGGCCGCCGGGATACCCCAGCCGGAGCAGCTTGGCGACTTTGTCGAAGGCCTCTCCGGCGGCGTCGTCGCGGGTGCGCCCCAGCACGCGGTAGCGGCCGGGCCCGCGGACCAAAATCAAGTCGGTATGACCGCCGGAAACGACCAGAGTCAACAGCGGAAAGCGCAGGCGGGTCTCGAACTCGGCCGCGTAAATATGTCCTTCCAGGTGATGCACGCCGATCAACGGGACTTTGAGCGCGTACGCCGTCGTTTCGGCGGCGACTTTGCCCACCAGCAGGGCCCCCGCCAGACCGGGGCCGCGGGTGAAGGCGACCGCGTCGATGGAGCCGGAGCGCAGAGTTTGCGAAAGGAGCCACGGAATGTTTTCCGCGTGAGTCCGGCTGGCCAACTCGGGAACCACGCCGTAGAAAGGCGCATGCAGCTTGACCTGCGACGCGACCATTTGGCTGACGATCTTCGCGCCGGATTCGACGACCGCGACCGCCGTCTCGTCGCAAGACGTCTCGATGCCCAGAATTCTCACGGACTTTTTGATTCGGCGGCCTGCAGGCGGCTCAGGATATCCCGGGCTTTGAGCAGCTCCACGGCCCTGGCCAAAACCTCGTCGCGAACCTGCTCCTCCTTTTTCACCGAGGACTTGGACTCTTTGCCCTGCTCATAGATGAGCTCCGTCTGCTGCCGGAGCTTGAGCTCCGCGTCGCGGGGAACCTCGATGGTGATGTCGGGGGTGATGCCGCCGGTTTTCCCGGCCGCGTCCCGCATAATCGCGCGGCCCGAGGGGGTGTAGTATTTGGCCACCGTCAAGCGAAGCCCGGCTCCGCCGGAAAGCGGTATCACCGACTGCACGCTGGCCTTGCCGAAGGTCCGGGTCCCGATGAGCACCGCGCGGCGATGATCCTGCAGGGCGCCGGCGACGATTTCGCTGCCGGAAGCGGAGCCCCCGTTGACCAAGACCACCATGGGAAGGTCCCCGTAGGCGGCCTGGGAGCCCGCCCTTAAATCCTGCCGGCTTCCCGCCTTCCGCCCTTGGGTGTAGACGATGAGCTTGTTCTGGCCCAGGAAATTGCTGGCGACATCCACCGCGCTGGTCAAAAGGCCGCCTGGATTGTAGCGCAAATCCAGGACGAGGGCCTCCATCGCGTCTTTTTTGAGGGCGTTTAACGCGCCGCCGACGTCCTCCGCGGTGTGGGCGTTGAACTCCGTGACCCGCACGTAGCCGATGTGGTCCGGCAGCGCCTTGCGGCTGACGGTCTCTATCTTGATGATTTCGCGGGTGATGGCGAACTCATGGGTGGTCCATGGATCACCGTCCTTTTCCGGGGTTCGCGCGACGGTTAAATTGACCACGGTCCCGGGTTTGCCGCGCAGCTTGAAAACGGCGTCCATCAGGTCTATCCCCTTGGTAGAATCGCTGTCTATTTTTACGATGCGGTCGTTGGGCATGATGCCCGCGCGGTAGGCCGGAGTGTCCGGCTGGGGCGTGATCACCGTCAACCAGGCATCGCGCAGCCCGATCTTGATTCCCAGCCCGCCGAACTCGCCCTCGGTTTCGGTCTTGACCTCCTTGTGGATCTCGGGCTCCATAAACTGCGAAAAATCGTCCAGCGTGCCGACCATGCCGTGCGCGGCGCCGTAGATGAGCTTGTTGACGTCTTTGACCTCGACGTAGTCTTCTTGGATATAGCCGAGAACGTCCACGAGAATTTTAAGCTGCTCGTAAGTCTTGTCGATGGCGGAATATGCCTTGGGCAAAAACCACACCACGCAAAAAAGCCCCAGGACGCCGGCCGTCACCCGCAGCCTCTTTTTATTGAGCATAAAATTCCGCCTCCCGCCTTCCGCCTTCATCCGCCGCTAGTGCTAGGGGCGGGTCAGCCATTGCTCCGGATTGACCGCCTCGCCGTTTTGCCGAAGCTCGAAATACACGACGCCCTGCCCGCCGCTCACCCGGCGTCCTTCCAAATCGAGGTTTCCCGCCAGACCCAGAACGCTCTCCTTTTGAACCTTCTCGCCTTTGCTTTTGCTCAAGCTTCCCAATAGGCCGTACACGCTGAAAAAACCGCTGCCGTGATCGACGAGCACCGTTTGCCCGTAGGCCCTGAATTCGCCCGCGAAAACCACCTCCCCGTCGCGAATGGACCTGACGGGAGCGGAAGCCGCCGCGCGAACCAGGATGCCCTGCTGTATCACCACCGTGCCCAACTCCGGGTGTTTGTGCTTTCCGAAGGAGGCGACGACCTCTCCCTTTACCGGCCATGGAAGGGAATTTACGGGGACAGGCAATTTATCGGCTCCTTTGGCGCGGTAGGGGTCGCGGTTCTTGTTGAGAATATTGACGAGCTTTGAGAGCGCCTGCGACGATTCCTCCAGTTCCTTGAGCTTATGCGTGGCGGCGCCGATACTGCGCGCGCTTTCGGCCAAGGCTACCTGCTGCGACGCGAGTTTGGCTTGATTTTTCTCCACCTGCTCCTCGGTCTGCTTGGAACGGCGCAGCAGGCCCTGAATTTCCTTCTCCACCGCCGCTTTGGCCTGCACAGCGTCCTGCTGCGCGTGCTTCAACTGCTCGGTGAAGCGAACGTGGCGCAGATGCGTGTTGCTTAGAAAAGCCCGAGTCCACATCCCTGCCGTCCCATAATAATCCGAGCTCAACAGAGTCTCCCGGTGAAGCCTCTGGATGGAGCCCGCCAACACCGTCTTCCAATAATCCAATTGCGTCTCCAGCACCGACATCCTCTCTTGCAGCCCCCTGCCTTTCTTCTCCGAAGCCTGCTGGCCCACGCGAAGCATCTTAAGCCTTTTTCGCATCTGCGCGGCGCTCAGGTGCAGGTTGTCCATCTCCCTTTTAATCCGCTTTTCCTGAAGCTTGTGCTGCTCAATCTCAAGCCGAACGCCGCGAAGATCCTCCTGCAGGCGCTTAAGCTCGGCCTGTTTGCTCTGCACGGAGCCGCCCCAGGCCGTCGCGGCCGACAATCCGGCGGCGAAAAGCCCGAGCCACACAAGCGGCCGCCCTGAGGGCATCCTCAGCGCGCGGCGTGGTTTTTCACGGGAAGCTTGGCGTGCCCGATCACCCAGCCGCCCATCGCGCCCATCACGGCGGCGCAAAATTGAGCCTTCCAGTCCGGCCAACTCCATAGGGCTTGAATCTCCCGAAGAGGATAAGCGATCAAAAATCCGAGCCCGATGCCGAGGGCGCTTCCCAAAAAGCCTCCTGCCGTCAATTCGAAGCTTTGCTTTAAAGAGCTCCCGGGTGGCCTCTTTCCGGAAAACCACTCGACGGCCGCCGTGCCCAGGCTCAACGCCGCCAACACCAACCAGGCAAGGCCCAAGACCAAACCCGCAAAATGCTCATAGAACTGAAGCCGCAGAATGGCCTTCGCCTCCGTCGGCTTGTAATGCACGTCTGAAATCCCCTCGATGGCGGATGCCTCTTGAACCCACTCGGATAAACGGCCCATTTGGCCCGGCGCCAGGCTCGCCTCGAAGGAATCAGGCAACGGATTGCCTCCCAACAAAGCGACCGACCGCTTCAGGGAGGGATCCTGATTCTCGAGATCGGCGAGAGCCTGCTCCTTGGATACAAAGCGCAGTTCCGAAGTGCCGGGCAACGCTCTCAGTTTTTCTTCAACCACCTTGAGGCGCAGCGCGCCGGACGGTTGATCGGCCGGATCCCTCAAAAACGCCAGGAGCCGGAAATCGCCGGCCATAACCCGGCCGATTTGGCGGCACTGCGCCTTGATGAACAGCAGGCCGATGCCGCCGATCCCGAAGAGAAACCCAAACGCGAAAACGGTCCAACCTCTCCGCACCCGGCCAGTATATCAAAACGAAAGACTCAATTATATATAACGGGTAATGTGGAAATTGTCAAGGCGCGGACGAACGCGTCTCAACGACAGTGGTAACGTGATAGAGTGATAAAGTGGCGCCCAGCACAAAAGTGGCTACGGCTCGTTCCGTGCGCCTGGACTGAAGGTTTGCCGTCCTCCCCTCTACCACTCTACCACTATACCACTCTGCCGCTTGCTCCCCCCCCGCGATACCACTTCACTACGGCTTGGCAGAGCATGCCGCCGCATAAATCGCGTCCTGCCAAGTTTGAAGTCGCGGGTCAATCGAGCGGGGCGGTGATTTGGAGAGAGAGGCCGGGCAAGTAGCCCGAGGGCAGGAAGCCCAAAGTCAGCGGCAGCCGCATGAAATAGAGTTGGCGCTTGCCCAGCAATTGCGACGAGGCCTGCTGGACCGTTTTTTGGGAAGCCATCAGCATCGCGCGCCGGTTGGACGCGAAAGGATCTTGATCCCGCGCCTCGCGCGGCAGGCCCCAGGCGGGACGCGACGCTCGTTGGGTATTAGAAACGCCGGTTTGCCGGACCACAGGGCGCGCCACGCGATTGATGACGGCCAGAGACCGGCGCAATCGGCCGGGTCCCATGGCCCGGTAGTGAAGCCCTTCGTATTGATTGACGAAACGCGCCAATTTCGCCTCGGCGGTGGAAGGCACCCAGCCTCCGAGGAAGCGGCTGTTGCCCGAAGCCGAGGACACGGCCCCGATCGCGGCGTCGGACTCAAAACCCGTCTCCGCCTTCAGGCGATCGATGAGGGCTTCAGGAATCCCGCTTTTGATTTCAAGGGCGATCAAAGTCTTGCTGTTGGTTTTGGGCAAAAAAAGCTTGTGATCGCGGCGAATTTGAACGTCGGGCAACTCGACCCCGCCGGGTTTGGAAAGTTCGGCGATCCTGCCAGAATCCGCCGCCGACAAAATGGCGGCCGGGACGCCCCCCATGCTTTCGTCGGGCAGCACCAATTCGTAGCTGGAGAGTTTTTTGGAAGAGACCGCGGGACCGTCTTCTTCGGAAAGCGCGGCGATCGCGCCCCGCCGCAGGCGGTACCAGGCGAAGAAGTCCCCCAGGACCTCGATGACGGGAGGCGTGGCCATGCCCCCCAGGGCGTCTTTAATCTGGTCGCCGTCCGATTTTCCGGCGGCGGGATACGGCCAATCCAAATCTAAATTATCGGACTCATGGTCCACGTAGGTATTGCCCTTGCCGATGCCTATCGTGGCCCAATAATTCTCGGCGGACCTGTTTTCATCCACGATCTCGCTTTGTCCAAGCGCGCCGCCCGACCACGCGCCCTCCCGTCCTTTCACGGATGGATTTATCTCGACGCCGCCCAAACCCCTTCCCAAACCGGGCGCCGCGTTGAAGCGGTTGTTGAGCGGCCGGGTTTTCACGACTCCGTTGCGGGTATGATTGGCCCTGGTTTGGACGCGAACCCCCGCTCCTCCGGCGAAAGCGAAGGAGGGTCCAAGACAAAGCGCCGAAATAAGCGCGGCGAAGCCGAAGCGTTTCATAGAAAAGTCCGCCCACTGCTGCCGAAGCGGCGCCGCGACCGCGCCTCCACGCGAATACCGCGCCGGGCCCGGCCATAGAGCGTCCGCCTTACGATCAAATACTAGCAAACTGGCAGATGGGACACAAGGAGAAAGTGATGAAGAAAGTGATAGAGTGGCGGGGGAGAAGTGGTAAAGTGGTATAGTGATACAGTGGTAGAGTGGTACAG
>JACQRQ010000271.1 GCA_016206405.1 Elusimicrobiota bacterium
CATCTGGTGGAGTTCCAGAGCAAGGACCGGGTGGACCACCTGGAGGTTCTGGCCTCGACGATCGTGTTTTTGGACCAGACGCCGCCGGTGACGAATATCTCCTACAGCGGGGCGTACTGGGTGCAGACGGGCTCGGGCACGCCTTCTCAAGCGCAGGTGTTCATCGCCTCCATGACTTACGTCGTTTTGACGGCCCAGGACCCGGTGGCGGGGGGCGTCGCTTCGGGGATGCAGGCGACGCGCTACCGCGTCGACTCGGGGACGTGGACGGACTACGCCGGCTCTTTCTTGCTGCCGGGCGAGGGGCAACACGCAGTGGAGTGGACTTCTACGGACCGGGCGTCCAACGAGGAGGCGGTGCAAAGCCTGAACGCGGCGGTGGACTCGGTGACTCCGGAAACCGGATACTCTATCGGCCAGCCCTCCTTCGGGACCTTCGGCATGCGAATCATCGATCCAGAGGCGCTGATCAGCTTCAACGCGGAGGACTCGGCCGCAGCGGGGGCGGCGTCGGGCGTCGAGGAGACTACATACCGCATCGACGCGGGCTCGCCGCAGGTGTTCTCCTCCTCTTTCACGCTGTCGCTCGGCACCCACAGCGTGGAGTATTGGTCCGCGGACCACGTGGGCAACGAGGAAGCGCATGACGCCTTCGCGGTGACGGTCACGCAGCTCAGGCCGGCGGCCATGGGGGTGAACGGTTTCGAGGGGAGCGGCTCGGCCAGGGTGGTCGGGGATGCGCTGTCCAACGGGCTTGTGGACCTCAAGGGGAGCTTTGTTTTGGAAGGGGATGTGACGGCATCCTCGGTGAGCCTGAAGGGGGGCTCGAGCGTGACGGGGGTGGTCACGCAGGGGCAGACGCCTTTGTTGGCCGAGCCGATCAGCTTGGCAGAGGCGAAGGCTTTAGCCGAGGCGACCAGTTCCAACTACCTGATTCCGCCTGAGTTTTTGGCGGGCGGGGTTTTGGTCGTGGATGCGAGCACGTTGACGTTGAGCTCGGGGACCTACATCGTGCAGGGGCTTCAGGTGAGCAACAACGGCGTGCTGAAGACGACGCAGACGGGAGAGGGGATCGGAGCGGTGCAGATATTCGTGGAGGGGGCTATCTCAGTGGGAAGCGGGGGGAAGCTGAACGATCAGGGGCATCCGTTGGAGTTGGTCGTCTTTTCCAGCAGCACGCTGAGTGTTCAGTTTTCGAGCGGGGCGGTGGCCAACGGCGTCTTCTACGCGCCCCGGGCGCATATCGAGGCGGGCAACAACGCCCAGGTGGGCGGGGCGCTGTTCGGCAAGACGATCAAGATTGGGGGCCAGGCGGTGGTCACCGCGGTGGAGAATGTGCCGATGGGGCAATCGAGCTCGGCGTCGGCGAGCGCGACGACGGAAAGCGTCAGCGAGCCGGCCGCTTTGGATAGCTCCGGCGCCGATCCGAGCTTCGAGCTGAGGGACATTTACGTATTTCCAAATCCGGCGGTGGCCGGGGCCCCGCCCGCGATCCACGCGGCGGTGGGAATCGCGGACCGGGTGAGGTTCGTCATCTATAACATGGCGGGGCAGAAGGTGCATGAGGCGACTATGGACGGGATTCCGCCGGTGATTGACGACGGCACGGGACCCAAGTACGCCTACGAGTACACCTGGCGGGGACATATCCCGAGCGGGGTGTATTTATACACGATCGAAGCGGAGAAGGCGGGGTATGCGAGCTTGAGGGCGGCGGGGAAAATGGGAGTCATAAGATAGTGGTAAAGTGGTAGAGGTGGTAGAGTGGTATAGTGGGGAAATGGGGGAAAAGAACAAGTGGTAAAGTGGCGGAGGAACAAGTGGTAGAGTGGTATAGTGGGGGGAAAGAAAGTGATAGAGTGGCGAGTGAGGGGAAAAAACAAGTGATAGAGTGGTATCGTGGTATAGTGGTAAAGTGGCACGACGGGAAGGAGGGGCCTGTGCAAAGGCTTCGCCGGTTCGCCGTCGATATTTTTTGTTTCACTCTACCACTCTATCACTTTACCACTGTATCACTTCTCCTGATATCACTCTACCACTTTACCACTTTCTGCTTTACCACTCTCTGCCACGCTGGCTCTACCAATAATTCGGGTGCTGCGTTTCTGAAAATCGACCCCGGGGCGCGTTCGGCGGCGATGGGCGGGGCCTATGCGGCTTTGGCGGGGGACGTCTACGCCATGCACTACAATCCGGCGGGGCTCTCGCGGCTTTACCGGCGCGAAGTCGCGGCGACTCATACGCAGTGGCTTTTGGGCACGCAGTACAACTTCGCCGGGCTGGCCTATCCGAGCGGTTTGGGGGCCTGGGGCTTTGCCGCCACGCGCCTGGCCGCGGGGGCCATCGAGGGCCGCGACGCCAACCGGCAGAAGACGGCCGGTTTCACTTCGGCGGACACGGCCTATGCCTTGGGCTACGGCAGGATATTGGAGGGGCCTTTCTCCTCCGGAGTGAGCCGTCTTGGCGTCAGCGCCAAATTCATCGAGAGCCGTATAGGGAACTACTCGGCCCACTCCGTCGCATTCGACATGGGACTGGCGCATGATTTTGGAGGAGGTCCCGTTTCTTTGGGCGTTTCGGTCCTGAACGCGGGCCGGGGGATGAGGTTCCTGAGCCAAAAAGACCCGCTGCCTTTGACGCTGGTTTTAGGAAGCGCGTTGAAGCTTGCGGGAGCGATGCAGTTTGCGGCGGACCTGCGCTACGAGCCCTATGACCGGCGGTGGGACCTGGGCCTGGGCACGGAGTACGCGGCCTTTCCCGCCGTGTCTTTGCGCCTAGGCTACGCCTCGAACCTGAGGCAGGGAGGCTTCGGACTCCAAGGCGCCGGACCCCTTAGCGGGCTTGGCGCGGGCTTGGGCCTTCAAATGTCACGCTTCCAAGCCGACTATGCCTTCACCCCCTTCGGCCCACTCGGCAATGTCCAACGGGTTTCGCTCGGCTTGCGGTTTTGATCTTGAAGCGTGATTGCGGAGAATACAGTCCTAATATACGCACAGTATGCGGATAATATAGGGTTGAAAATGCGGAGAATAAGCCCTATAATATCCGCATGAGGTGCGTAGAATGAGCCCCTATATACACCAACAGCCTGAC